>RFGS01000111.1 GCA_003695905.1 Zetaproteobacteria bacterium
ACATGGCTGATCATCGGACATCGCTTCCCTCCCTGTCCTGCTGAAGCCTGATATCCTCCATCGAAAGCACACCTCCTGAAAGGACCAGCTTCATGCCATCCTCCACGCCCATGTCCATGTGCACGACCTCATCGGGACGCACGAACAACAGCCAGCCGGTCGTTGGAATCGGCGTGGATGGAATGAACACGGCAAGATACCGATCGCCCCCCTCTTCCTCCGGAAACCGGCCCTTGCCGGTCACGAAGCCCATCACCCAACTACCCCGCTGCGGAAACTGGACCATGACCACCTCTCTGAAAGCCTTGGAGGTGTCACTGAGCAGGGCATCAAGCAACTGGCGCGTGGCCTTGTGAACCGTGCGCACCAAAGGGATACGGCCCATGATTCGATCGATGAGACGAAGCACGGTGCCGCCCACAAAATGGCTCGTGGCCGCACCAACCAACACGACCACGATCAGAGCGACAATGATGCCCGCCCCGGGAATGTTGAAGCCCAGCAACGCCTCAGGCCGATATTCGGGCGGCAGCATCTGCACGGCCCTGTCGGACAAATCGACCAGCCAGTTGATGATGACGACCGTGACCAGCAACGGGGCGAGCGCGGCAACGCCGGCCATCAGATATCTTCGCAACCTGGACATCATGATGCACCTCGTTCATGCAGCAATCTCGTCACGCGCACAATCGGAATATCATGTTCCCTTCCCAAAACATCCTCGAGAAAATCAAGTGTCAGGGCATGGGGATGGGCAATCAGGATGCAGCGCTCGCTCCGGGCACAATGCGTCGCCTGTTTCCAAACATGCAGCATGGATGCCCGGTCCAGCCGATGGTCTAGGAAATAGCGTCTGCTGGCCCAGGCAATGCCGGCATCCCTGGCCATCTTGGCGGCGACGGAATCCTTGTGGGTTCGGGAGTCAACAAAGAACAAGCCATGTTTCCGGCAAAGATCCATGACCCATTGCATCGGCGCATCCATCTGCGTGAGCAGTGAACCCATGTGATTGTTGACCCCGATGACATGCGGCACCTTGGAGAGATCCGCAAGAAACGTTTTTCGCAGTTCCGCCTGATCCATTGTGGCCCGCAGAAAGGCCGTGGACATACGGCGGCTGAGTGCCCTGTTCTCCGGCTCCATGGGCAGATGCAACATGACCGTCTGCCCGGCCTCATAGGCCAAATCGGCCGTTTCACGCGCAAGGGGAGCATCGGGCAATACGGAAATGGCCATAGGCACATTCAGCGCCAGCAGCCGCTTGAGGGCATGCTTGTCATAACCGATGTCATCGATGATCAAAGCCAGTCCGTGATCCGCCGCTGACGGGGTTGGAGATGTCGCCGGCTCTGGCTCTTCCGATGTAGGCAGGCGTTCGAAATCCTCGTAGGCAGGCGCCATGGCAGCATGTCGCTCGACCTGTGGCACCTGCTGCAGCGGTGTTCGCGGCCAGAGCAGAACCAAGACGAAGAGCATGGCTGCAGCCGCCAACGCGGCCAGCAGCAGGACCGGCATGACCAGCGAGGGCTGCCTTCCGCGCGGCCTATGGCCTGAGGGCATGCAACCCCTTCAGCAGGTCGAGAGCCCGTTGCAACTGTACGTCCACGCTCAGACGCTTGCGCATCTGCTCGCTGATCAGGGAGACATCTTCCTTCTTCTTGCCGGATGCCTTCTTTCCATTGCCATTGGCAAGATGACCGCGAAGATCACGTTCAAGGACGACCGGCAGACGGGGCTTCTCCTCGGCAGGCTTGATCGACACCGGCTCGACCTTGATGTCCGGCTCGATGCCCGTGGCCTGGATGGAGCGTCCACTGGGCGTGTAATAAAGGGCTGTGGTCAGCTTGACAGCCGTACCATCCGAGAGCGGCACGACGGACTGGACCGAACCCTTGCCGAAGCTGCGCATGCCGAGCAAAACCGCACGATGATGATCCTGAAGGGCGCCGCTGACGATCTCCGAGGCAGAGGCCGTCCCCTGGTTGATCAACACGATCAACGGCTTGCCTCGCAGCACATCACCGGGCGTGGCCTCGAAGGTCAGGTTCTTGCCCACGCGCGACTTGGTGCTGACAATGACCCCCTTGTCGAGAAACAGATCGGCAACCTTCACTGCCTCGTCAAGCAGACCACCGGGATCATTGCGCAGATCAAGAACCGCACCGGCCAAGGGACCACCGCGCTTCTTCTCCAGCTTCCGTATCTGCTCAAGCAGCATGTCAGCCGTCTTCTCCTGGAACTGCGTGATGCGCAGATAAGCGAAGTCATTGCTCAAAAAGTCGCTCTTGACCGATTTCACATGCACTTTGTCGCGAACAATCTTGACCTCAAAGGGTGCATCCACCCCCTCCCGGAAGATGGTTAGCACGACCGTTGTCCCCGGCTTGCCTCGCATACGCTTGACGGCCTCAGGCAGGGAAAGATCCTTGGCCAGGACATCATCGATCTTGATGATCAAATCACCGGCCTGCAATCCTGCGCGATCGCCCGGGGTATCCTCGATTGGCGCCACGATGCGAATGCCGCCCTCGGCTGCCGTGATCTCGATGCCGATGCCGCCAAACTCACCGCTCGTATCGACCTGCATCTCCTTGTACATCTCCTTGTTCAGGTAGGTCGAATGCGGATCAAGGTGGGTCAGCATCCCCTCCAGCGCACCATCGATGAGTTCCTCGTCACTGACCTCCTTGACATACGAACGACGAATAAGCTCCATGACCTGGGAAAACTTCTGCAGTTGACGGTAATCCGTGGCCGCCTCAGCCTGCTGATAGCCTCGTTGCGGATTCCATGCCAACACTGCACTGAATACCATCAGTGCTATTCCCATGCTCAAAACCAAACGACGCTTCGATGTTCCCATCCCATTGTCTCCATTCATTCAATCTACTCTAACGTCGACACCACAGCTTCGGATTCACGGGCTTGCCATTGTCCCGAAGCTCAAAATACAGCCTGACGCGGCTGCTCCAGCCCGTGCTTCCAGCCAGAGCCAGGGTCTCACCTTGTTCAACCCAGTCCCCGACCTCTCGATAGAGCGCATCATTATGCGCATAAACACTGATCACGCCATCGCCATGATCAACGATCAGCATCAGACCATATCCACCGAACCAGTCGGCATAACGGACCTGTCCCGAGGCAATCGCCCGCACCTCCCGCGTCTGACGCGGCGCCAGTTCCACGCCGGCGAGACGGGGAAGGCCAGGTGCCGGTCGGGAACCGAAGCTGGCAACGATACGCCCGGAAGGCAACGGCCAGGGAAGACGCCCCTTGAGCTTGCGCACGGGCTTACCGGTCTGCTGACGTTCTGGCTGCATCAATCCCTGGCGGATACCCTGAATCAGTTCGAGCAGGGCCTTCTCCTGGTTGGCCAGCATGGCCACGCGTGCCTTCTGGGCCTCCACATCCCTCCGCAGTCGCCGCATCAGCGAAGCCTTCGCCTCTCGTTGCTCACGGACCTCGCGTTCTGCC
>RFGS01000112.1 GCA_003695905.1 Zetaproteobacteria bacterium
GGACCTCCACACGCGGTGGCATGCTGGGCGCGTTGGGGGGCTTGGCCATGGGTGGCTTGCTGGGGGCCTTGTTGTTCGGAGGTGCCTTCGAAGGTATCAACCTGTTCGACGTGCTTGTCATCGGAGGCTTGGCTGCCATGCTGATACTGCTGTTGCGTCGACATGCCGCGACGCAACCGGCCTATGCCGGCGGACCTGCCCCCGGCAATAGAGAAATGACATCATTCGGACAAGGCAGGGCCCTGCGGCCGAGCATCGATGAAGCCCATTTTCTGGAGGCCGCCCGCAACATCTACCTGCGCATGCAAAGAGACTGGGATGCAGGCGATCTTGAAGACATCCGCCGCTTCTGCACGCCGGACATCGCCGAACGCATTGCAGCCGAGATGCAACAGGGGCATGGACATCAGACCGAGGTCGGCATGCTTGAAGCCAGCATCGCCGATGCCTGGATCGAGCAGGATGCCGAATGGGTTTCGGTTCATTTCAGGGCCATGCTCCGCGAGAAAACCCTCGATGCGCAGGGACACACGACCGAAGACAAAACAGCCGAAGTCAATGAGATCTGGCACTTCCGGCACGAGCCGGGCAGCGATGATCCGACCTGGTACTTGGCCGGCATCCAGCAGGTGGAACGCCCCCTTTAGCCACAACTGGATGCGCTTTCATCCAACAAGCGCTCGCTGAGCCAATCCTTCCATGAAGCTGGCAAGCAGGCACGAATTTCCAACGGCTGCTGCCGGAGCGGATGCCACAGACGCAACCGCCAAGCATGAAGCATCATGCCTCGTCCACCCAAGCTGCGATACTGCCGCAGATCGCTCCGGTCCGCGTATTTCCTGTCTCCAAGAATGGCATGTCCTTCGCGTTGCAATTGTACGCGAAGCTGATGTGTGCGCCCAGAATGGGGCTGCAGGGCAAGCAGGGAAAACGGCCATCCACGGCAGCAGCCTTCGTAGACAACCTGAAAATCTGTCACGGACTCCTTGCCTCCAGCGTGATCAACAACCATGCGCTCACCACCGCGGACAGCCCCCTTCTTCAGTCGAGAGTGCATGCGCCCGGCATGGGGATACATATGCCCTGCAACCAGCGCCAAGTAGGTCTTGTGAATCGATCGCTCCCTGAAAGAAGCAGCAAGCAGGCGTAGTGCAGCCAGGTTCTTGGCCATGAGCAGCACGCCGCTGGTATCCCTGTCCAAACGATGGGCCAAGCGCAGCTCCGGCAATCCGCGATGTTCACGCATGGTCTCGATCAGCCCACACTGATGTCCGCTGCCTCCATGCACGACAATGCCGGCCGGCTTGTTCACGGCCAGCAGCACATCATCCTCATGAAGCACCTCGATACTCTCCAACCATGAAGGCACCCTGGTCCGGGCAGGCAAGGTCTCCTCAGGCGAGCGCAGGCTAAGCGGCAGAAAGATCTGATCCCCTGCATGCACCCGGGTCTCAGGCTTGGCCCGCCGGCGATTCAAACGCACGTTGCCCTTGCGAATCAGGCGTAGGATCAGTGTACGTTTTCCCTCGCCAAAACGGCGCATGAGCACGCGATCAAGCCGGGAATTCTCCTCGTCCGGTCCGACAAGCAACATGCTGTCTTCCTTGCTGATTGTTGCCAAGGACACCCCCTATCGGCTATGGTTACCGCCCGTGCATCAGCTCCGTGATGCCGATCTGGCCTCAGTGCATGCGCAAACCGCTGCAACGAAGGATTCTCCAGACTGGACCGGACGGGTCCAAGCTGGAACACTGAAAGCAATGAATCCTGTGGATGAATGGCGGGCCTGGCAAACCCCATTTCACGTCTGAGCTGGCACGAGAACATTACTGGTTGTGTTCCGAGGTTTGCACCGGTAGCCGGGGACGTGCTCAGAACCCCTCCGGCACTGGTTTTCCACAGACCCAGCGCGTACCGCTTTTGTCGGCGGAGCGTCATGGCTTGCCGTGCGAACGCTCGTGAACGCCAAAAGGAAGCTGGCGTGACAAAAAAACTTATGCTTATCAACGCGCTTCATGAAGAAGAAAGCCGCGTTGCCATCGTGGAAGATGGATATCTGCAGGAACTGGACATCGAGTCCTCGCAGAAGACCCTCACAAAAAGCAACATCTACAAAGGCCGCATCACGAAGGTTGAAGGAAGCCTGCAGGCCGCATTCGTCGAATATGGCGCTGCGCGCCAGGGCTTCCTGCCCCTCAATGAAATCCATCCCGATTACTGGAAGGAAGGTACGGACAAGAACGCCGACGTACGCAAGCTGAACATTCAGGACATCCTCGAACCCAAGCAAGAGATCCTCGTTCAGGTCGTCAAGGAGGAACGCGGCAACAAGGGCGCTGCACTGACCACGTTCATTTCCCTGGCCGGTAGGTATCTCGTGCTCAGCCCGAACACAAACCGCGGCGGCATCTCGCGCAAGCTTTCTGACGAGGAGCGCAAGGCCATGAAGGCCATCATCTCCCAGCTCGATGTCCCCGAGAGCATGGGGCTGATCGTACGCACAGCCGGTAAGGACCAGACACTTGAGGCCCTGCAGCGCGACTATAACTATCTTCGGCGCCTTTGGGATGAAATTCGTATCAAGAGCGAGACAGCGCCAACTCCGACCCTCATCTACCTTGAGGGGGATCTGGCAACCAGGGCCATCCGGGACCATTTCACCGAGGACATCCAGGAAATCTGGGTCGACAATCACGAGGTTTACACACGCACGAAACAGTTCGTGCATGCGGTGTTGCCCGGTAAGGAAAAGCTCGTCAAGCTGTACCGGGGTAAGAAGCCACTGTTCCGCTACTACGGCATCGAAGCTCAGTGCGAGGAAATTCATGAGCGTGAGATCCGCCTGCCATCAGGCGGCTCCATCGTACTGGACCCGACGGAGGCCCTGACCTCGATCGATGTCAACTCCTCGCGGGCCACCAAAGGGAAGCATATCGATGATACGGCATTGGCCACAAACCTTGAAGCCGCCGAGGAGATTGCGCGTCAACTGCGCATACGCGATATCGGCGGGCTCATTGTCATTGATTTCATCGACATGAACTCGCGAAAGCACAACCAAATGGTTGAGGAAACCCTTCGCGCCGCATGCAAACAGGACAAGGCCCGCATCCAGATTGCGCGCATTTCCCGCTTCGGCCTGCTCGAAATGTCGCGGCAGCGCATCCATCCTTCCGTGCGCGAATCCACAACCGAGGTTTGTCAGCGCTGCCAGGGCCGTGGCTTTGTGCGCACGGTCGAATCCATGGCGCTGCAGATGCTCACGCGCATGGAGGACTGGGCCGAAAAAGGCAAGAAACCCATGCTGGTCGTCCAGGTTCCGTCGGATACGGGCGAATACCTCATGAACAACAAGCGCTCATACATTGCGCGCATCGAGGATGTCTACGACATCCAAATCACACTTCAGATCCGCAAGGATCTGGAGATCCCCCACTACCGCATCGAGCGCCAATGGACGGAGAACAACCAGCAGCGCATTGAGGTGCTTGAGGATACAACCAAGAACAAGCGCCCCATTCGTCCAGGACGCAAGCTCAAGCCATTGAAGCCAGTGGTGGGCATCCCAACCCCCACCGAAAGCAGCAAGGAGCCTACCCGCGAGAAGAAGGAAGGGCCATTGACCCGCCTGATCCGCCTGATCCTTGGCAGTGTGGTCAAGGAGGAGGGCAAAAAGTCTGAGGAAACCGCAGCCAAAAAGCCCGAACCTGCTGCACGTCAGGCGCCCAAGCCGGCCAGTGCCCAAGGACAGCGCCGCAGACGCAGACGTAACCGCTCAGGCAGCAAATCCGCTGCCGGAACATCCCAGAAGGCGCAGGGCTCCACCGAACAGGCGCAGACGCCTGCATCCTCCACACAAACCGACACAAAAGCCGCAGGCGACGGAACATCCAAGCAGAGCACGTCCGGTGGCCAGCAGCGCCGACGCCGTCGCCGCCGTTCGGCACAGCAAAAGCCTGATCAGGCCGCCAAGACCACAGACAACGCCAATGAGATTAGAGAGACCGCCGAGAAGCGGTCGCAGCCAAGCACAGTGCAACCATCCGCGGACAGCAGGATGGATGAGCAGATGCAACAAGCAAACTCATCATCGACCTCGGATGATGCCGCGCGCATGACTCAAGCTGTTGCCGACATGGAAGACGAAACGCAGCAAGCGGCACAAAAGAGCGGACAAGCCCGACGCAGACGCAGACGCCGAAGATCGCGGCAATCACGCCCTGCAGGCGAGACGACATCAGAAGCAACGGCCAGCTCAACAACCCAGCAGACGAAGCATGCTGACGAAAGCTCCCCGTCCGGACATCAGGAAAAGGCTGCTCAGCCGGCTCCTGCCGAGTCACCGACACCCTCGAGCAGCGGAGGCTCATGAACGGCCCCGAGGACAACGGAACCGTCCGGGGCGAGCTCATCGTCCATGAAGATCAGCATGGCCAGCGTCTGGACTCCGTGCTGGCCGAGGCCACCGGGCTGTCGCGCAACCGTATCCAATCGCTCATCGAACAGGGATGGATCAAGGGACCGCTGCAGAAGCCTGGAGCACGCGTGAAGGCCGGGCAGCACTTTCTCTGGCAGATCCCGCCTGCAGTCCCCATGAAGCTGGAACCGCAAGATATTCCGCTGGACATCCTGTATGAGGATGAGCACCTCATTGTCATCAATAAGCCAGCCGGCATGGTGGTACATCCTTCCCATGGGCACGCCGAAGGAACACTGGTTCACGCCCTGTTGCACCACGTGCCGGAGCTGCCCGGCATCAACGGCATTGAGCGCCCCGGCATCGTTCACAGGCTGGATCGCTTCACTTCGGGAAGCCTGGTCGTGGCCAAGAGCGAAAGGGCTCATCAGGCGCTGTCCACCATGTTCGCGCATCACGAGCTGAGGCGGGAATACCTTGCATGGTGCCGGGGTGAGCCTCGCTGGCACGAACGCAGCATCAGCCTGCCCATTGCCCGTCATCCGGTGCACCGAAAGAAGATGGCTGTCGTCGATGGCGGCCGCCGCGCGCGTACGGATGTGCGGCTGGAGTCCCAACAGGGGCCATTCTGCAGACTGCGGCTAATCCTGCACACCGGCCGCACGCACCAGATCAGGGTTCATCTGTCGCACATCGGCCTGCCCCTGCTTGGCGATCCCCTCTATGCGCGCCATTACCGGCCGCCTGCATCCGTGCCCCAGGCAGTCCGGGAGGCCGTCATGGCCCTGCCCGGCCAAGCCCTGCACGCGGAGGTGCTGGGCTTCCGCCACCCGATAACCGGGGTGCCGCTGCTTTTCAAAGCACCATGGCCTGATCATCTGCTGCAGCTTGATGCTGCGCTGCAAAAGTCCTTCACATGCACCTGATACGCTCCCACCTTCTTGCCGAGCATGGCTTCACGGGCATCTTCACCACACGCCAGGGGGGTGTCAGTCCGCCACCGACCGACAGCCTGAACTTTGCTGCCGAACCGTTCGATTCTACGGAGCATGTAGCCGAGAACCTCGCCCTGCTTAAAAAGGCCGTTCCCCTCTCCCGGGATCCGCTGCGGGTCATGCAGGTGCATGGCACAGACATGCTTTCATGTCACCACGACATGGACCCATCCAGCCAACGTGCCGATGCGCTGCTGACCGATGAGCCCGATCTGCCGCTGGCCGTACAAACCGCAGACTGCCTGCCCATTCTGCTGGCCGACCCAGGCACGGGACTCATGGCCGCCGTGCATGCCGGCTGGCGGGGCACCGCAGGCAACATCCTTGGCAGAGTGGCCACGCGCATGGTAAGCCTTGGCGCCGATGCTAACCGCCTGCTCGCATGCATGGGGCCATGCATCGGAGCATGCTGCTTCGCTATCGACCGGGCTACAGCCGAGCAGCTTTTGCGATGCTCCCCCGATGCACAGCAGGCCGTCAGATTAATCAACGGCACATGGCATGCTGATCTGGTCGCCCTGAACCGATACCAATTGCTGGCCCTAGGCGTGCACGAAGCGCATATCGAAACGCTGGATTCATGCACCAGCTGTCATCCGAGACTGTTCTTCTCTCATCGACGCGACCGGGGCAGAACCGGAAGGCACTTAGCCATTGTCGCACGTCCGGTGAACCCCTAGAGTTTCCAACATGAAACCTTGGATCGGACTGCTCTGTGCAACTTTTATGCTGACCTCCTGCGCCAGTGA
>RFGS01000018.1 GCA_003695905.1 Zetaproteobacteria bacterium
GAAGGGCGTATTCGCGAGGATTTCTATTACAGGTTGAATGTGGTTTCGATCCGCATGCCAGCGCTGCGCGAAAGAAAGGAGGACATCCCGCATTTGGTTCAGGCCCTGGCAGCACAACAGGCTGAAAACCTCGGCGGTGAACCGGTGCATTTCAGTGATGGAGTCATGGCCATGATGCAGCAGTACCCATGGCCGGGTAATGTGCGGGAGTTGAGAAATTATATTGAACGCTGTCATATTCTGATGCCGGGCCGGGAAATCGATATCGATACGATGCTGCCGCTGGATCAGCCAGCAGGCATGCCTAGGTCCCGGGATCTGGACTTCGATCTTTCATCCGGCTATCACGCCGCCCGGGAAGAGTTTGAATGCAAGTATCTGCTTTACCATCTTGAGCAGAACGACTGGAATATCAGCCGCACTGCGGCCGCCATTGGTATGGAGAGAAGCCAGTTGCATCGGAAGATGAAGCACCATGGTCTGCGCGTGCCGGAGAGGGAAGTCAAATGAATATCCTGATTCTGGGGGCTGGAGAGGTCGGTTTTCACATTGCCCGTTATCTGTCGAACGAGGGCAATAACGTCACCGTGATCGACAACGATGCCGAGCGCTTAGCGCTGGTGGCGGACTTGATGGACGTGCGCACGGTGCATGGGCAGGCATCCCATCCCAGCGTGCTCGAGCGCGCATCGGCAGCCAGTGCCGATCTGTTGATTGCAGCCACGACCAATGACGAGGTGAATATGCTGGCCTGTCAGGTCGCGCATTCCCTGTTCCGCGTGCCGACAAAAATGGCACGCATACGGAGCATGGAATATGTTCAGTGTGATCGCCTGTTTGGCCGGGATGACCTGCCCATTGATCGCATCATTTCGCCGGAAACGGAAGCCGCCAAGGCTGTGCTCAAGCGGGTCCAGGTGTCTTCGGCTGCCGATGCCATGGATTTTGCCGGGGGACGGGTGCAGCTTCTGGGGATTCCCATCGTACCGAAAAGCCCGTTGGCCGGCATTTCACTTGCCGAGATCGATGAAGTCGTGACCGGCATGAGGGTGTATGTTGTTGCGCACGAGCATAACCGTATGTGGCGCGTTCCTGATGCCAGTACGGTACTTCTTGCTGGCGATGCCATCTATGTGGCCATCAACCGGAATGATGTGGATGCTTTTCTGCGCTGCATTGGTCGCGATCAGGCTACATCGACAGGCAGGGATGTCATGATGATCGGCGGTGGCAACATTGGTTTCATCGTGGCCAGGGAGCTGGAAAAGCTGGGCGTTCACCTGAAGTTGATCGAACAGAATCCGAAGCGGGCCGAGTGGCTGGCCGAGCACTTATCCTCGTCGATCATCATCCAGGGCGACGCCATCGATCAGCAGTTGTTGGAAAACGAGGCCATTCAGCAAATGGGAGATTTTCTCGCCCTGACCAATGATGATGAAACGAACATTCTTGCCAGTCTGATCGCAAGGAAATATCGCGTGCCCCATATTGTGACACTGATCAACCGTTCCATTTACATGGACTTGGTCCGGGAGATCGGTCTGGATGTGACTGTATCTCCCCGTCTGACCACAGTAGCTTCCATTCTGCGTCATGTGCGGCGGGGGCGTGTGCTGGGTGTTTCGGCCATTGGAGGAGGAGAGTTGGAGGTGCTTGAGGCCGAGGCATTGGAGACCACGCCGATCACTGCCGATCGGTTGCGTTCGTTGCGCTTGCCGCCGGATACTGTCATCGGCGCCGTCGTGCGTGGCGAGGAGGTCATCATTCCCAATGGCGAGACGCGGGTGCAACCGCATGACATCGTCATCATTGTCACACGCAGGGAACAGGCCAAGGCCGTCGAACGACTGTTCGAAGTCCAGTTGGAGTTTTTCTAGCCCATGCACTGGCGCGGCATCGTCTGGACGCTCGGCATCCTGTCCCTGTTTTTCGGAATCACCATGCTGGCTCCGGTGTTCGTGGCCATTTATTTCCATACGGGCCATGCCATGCAGTTTGTCATGGCCGGCATGCTGGAGATGCTGTTTGGCGTGCTGGCCATGCAATGGGGCAGGAAGGCGCCTGATCGACTGAGCAACAAGGACGGCTTTCTGATCGTAGCGCTTGCCTGGGTCGTACTTTCCGCGTTGGGTGCGATTCCGTTCCTGACCACGGGGACATGTTCAAACATCGTGGATGCGCTTTTCGAGTCCGTTTCCGGCCTCACCACGACGGGAGCGACCGTGTTGACGGGTCTGGACAAGCTGCCACCTTCGGTTCTGTTCTGGAGGTCCATGCAGGAATGGTTCGGTGGCATGGGCATCATCGTGCTGGCGATTGCGATCATGCCATTGCTTGGTGTTGGAGGCATGCAGTTGTTCAAGGCTGAAGCGCCCGGGCCGGTCAAGGACAAGCTGACAGCCCGGGTGGCCGAGACGGCCAAGGTGCTCTGGTTTCTCTATCTGGGCATGACGGTTATTGCGGCCATCGCCCTCAGGCTGGCAGGCATGAATTGGTTCGATGCCGTGAATCACGCGATGTGTACGATCGCCATTGGGGGCTTCTCGACACATGATGCCAGCATAGGCTATTTTGATTCGGATCTGATTCGCTGTCTGATCATTATGTTCATGCTGATGGCTGGAGTGAACTTTACGCTCCATTTCGCTTCGCTGCGCAACGGGTTCTCTCCGTGGACCTATTTCCGCGATGATGAGTTCAGAGCTTATTTCAAATGGTTCGTCTTCCTCATCCTGGTCGTCGGTTTTCTGGCCGTGGCCTCTGGCGCGGATGACCCGGTTGCCGCTGTGTTCAATATCGTTTCCATTGCCACGACAACAGGGTTTGCTGTGAGTGATTACAGCCTCTGGCCACCTGCAGCCGTTTTGCTGCTGCTGTTCGCTATGTTTGTCGGTGCTTGTGCGGGTTCGACCGGTGGCGGCATGAAAGTGGTTCGGGTGCTGTTGCTGTTCCGGCAAGGCAAGCGAGAGGTTTTGCGCCTGATTCATCCCCAAGCCGTCGTGCTCGTCAAGCTCGGCGGACATACGCTTTCCGGTTCGCTGGTGAGCGCCTTGTGGGGTTTCTTCGTGCTCTACATGGTCAGTTTTGCGGTCATTGCTGTCCTTGTGGCCCTCTCAGGCGTGGATATGATCACGGCGCTGTCGGCAGCAGCGGCCTGTTTGACCAATACAGGCCCTGGTCTTGGCGAGGTCGGCCCCGCGTCCAACTTTGCAGCCATTCCCGATGCCGGCAAGGCTGTTCTGATGTTTGCGATGGTGCTCGGACGTCTGGAGATCTATTCGTTCATGGTGCTGCTGTTTCCCGAATTCTGGCGCAAGTAGAGGGGCGTCATCTCAGCAGCAGGGACACATCGATGCGTCCTCGTACCGGATCGGTTCGCTCCAGGCGTACGCGAATCGTGTCTCCAAGACCGATGGAGCCGCGGCCATGACGGGCATACAGGCGATGGGCCCGTTCATCAAGCAGATACTCCCCATCCAGGTCATCCAGGGAAAGGGATCCTTCGGCCAGGCTCGGCTGGAGTTCGACGAAGACTCGGCGTTTACTGAGACCGGACACGATGGCTTGCATTTCTTCTCCCACATGTCTTTGGTGATACAGGGCGGCCAGCATGGCCTGAATGTCCCATTCGGCACGTTGCTGAACGCGTTCCGTTGTGGATACGTGTTCACCAATTTCCGCCAGCTTTGATGCCGGTTGCACCTTGTCAGGATTCAAGTTGCGGATCAGTGCCTTGAGGCGCCGGTGGACGGTCAGATCCGCATAGCGGCGAATGGGGCTCGTGAAATGGCAGTAATGCTGGTAAGCCAGCCCGAAATGCCCTTCATTCGTTGGTGTGTACTTGGCCTGTTGCATGGATCGCAGAACCAGGCGGTGCAGCACATGCGCGTATGGTTTGCCTTCGGCCTCTTCCAACACCCGTTGCACGTCTCCAGGTTTGACCTTGCCCTTTCCTTTTGGAAGCGGAATGAATACCCCGAAGGGAGCCAGGAAATGGTTGAGGGATTCAATGGCTTCGCGCTCCGGCGGCGCATGAACGCGATAGAGCAGTGGGCAGTGCTGATGGGCAAAGAATTGGGCTACGGCCGTGTTGGCAGCAAGCATGAGTTCTTCGATGAGGTGGTGCGCGACATTGCGCTCACCAGCAGCCATATGGCTGAGTCGCCCCTCATGGAGCACCGCGCGCACCTCCGGCACATCAAGATCGAGCGCTCCGCGCAACCTGCGCCGGCGGGCAAGCTTGTTATGCAGGCGCAAAGCATGCTCCAGCATTTGCCGGATCTTGCCATCCTCAATGGCATGCGCATCGCGATGCTCTAGCCAGCGGGATGCCTGGCCGTAGGTTAGGCGCGCGTGTGAGCGGATAACGGCTTCGTGGATACGCGTTGAGCGGCAAATGCCATTGGCATCGAAGCGCAGTCTCACGGCCATGACCAGCCGAGGAACATGGGGATTTAGAGAACATACCCCGTTGGACAGGGACTCCGGCAACATGGGTAGAACCCGATCGGGAAAGTAGTATGAGTTGCCGCGCTTGAGGGCTTCTGCATCCAGATCGGATCCCGGCAACACATAATGCGCGACGTCGGCGATGGCCACCCACGCTTCAAAACCTTCGCCCCTGGGCGCCACGAAAATAGCATCATCGAAATCCCGTGCGTCTTCGCCATCGATGGTGACAAAGGGAAGGTGCATCAGGTTCAGACGCTCCTTGTGTTCCAAGGGATCGACCTCCCCTGCGATGCTCTCGGCCTCTTTTTGAACCGGGGCGGGGAAGGATTCGGGCAGCTGTTGCTCAATGATGACCAAGTCGATCAATTGCTTGGGATCAAGTTTGCTGCCGATGACTTCCTTGACCTTGCCCCAAGGGGGATTGCTGCCGCGTTCAATGGAAAGCCGGACCCAGTCGCCGTCATTGGCCTGGCCGACATGTTCTTTCCGGATACGAATGGTCTGAGGCATACGTCGGGAGCGGGGCTCGGCCAGAATCATGTCTCCCTTCCTGGTGATGCGCGCTACAATGATGGATGGCGCATGCTCGATAATGCGTATCAGTTCACCACTTTCGCGACCACGCCGGCGCACGATGCGCACCTCGACCTTGTCTCCATGCATCAGGCCGCGCATCTCCTCCCGCGGCAGAAAAATGCCCTTTTCTCGATCGGGGGTGTCAACGAAACCGAAGCCATCAGGGTGTGCGCTGACCGTGCCTACCCAAGTGTGGTTGTCAACAAGCGCCAATTTCCGACCTTGGCGCTTGATTTCGCCCTGGTGCTCCATGTGACGGATAAGTGCCTCCACATCCTGATATGCCTTGTCCTCCTGCCGGATACCGAGTTGAGCACACAGCTTGTGCCAGCTTAAGGCTTGTCCCTCGGTTCCGGACAGCGTGCGACGGATGAGGCCAGGTGTGAGACGGGTCGGCCGCCTGCCCCTGTTGCTACGTTGTCTGGACCTCTTTTTTTTGTCATGTCTGGCTTTCGTTTTTCTTGACACTGCAGGTCTCCATTTTATGATTGCCCGCCCCTGGATGGCCGAGCCTTGAATGGGGGAGGCTAATGCCGAGGTGGCGGAATTGGTAGACGCGCTGGCTTCAGGTGCCAGTGGCCATTGCGGCCGTGCTGGTTCGACTCCAGTCCTCGGTACCACATCATAGTCTAACGATGTCTTAAATTGTCCAATAAGCCCGCAAGAAAGCGGGCTTTTTTCTTGCCTCCTTGTCTGTAGTTGTCTAAGCCAGATTTGGGCTCATTCACGCTACGGATGCTTTAGTAGGGTATGTGTAGATGGAGCTAGCTACTGAACAATATGAGAAGCTTCAGCGTGGCAATGTGTCGATGAGCGCAACCTGTAGCTTCTAAGCAGGACATTTTTACGTTGGCGCTGACACTGCATGCGCAGGTGCGCCAAGGTTTACCCGACCGGCAAAACCCAGCCTGCCGGAAGTGCTACAACCTAGTCTATTACTCTGAAGCGGAAACAGCGCTTGATCGATCAATGCGCCAGGCAAGAAAAGCACAGAGCAAACTGGGCTATGACAGAGGCAGTTTGTACGAGGGGTTGGCAAAGTCAAAGAGGATGCACTGGAAAAGCTACGAACTCCATCGGAAAACAATCGAGAAGGCCAACGCATTCTTTTCCAGCGAGATGATGCGCCGATTCAATATTCGGCCCGCATAAACGAACGCACCTCTTATTTTCATTTGTGCTATAGTGGTTATATGTATTGAAGATAGTCAGTCTGTTTTCATTACATCGTAACGATCATAAAGGAGATTATTATGAGATCTCTCACTCTTTTTTCTCTTCTAGTGATGCTGATCGGGATTAGTTTTGAAGCTTCCGCTGCTGCCATTAGCCATAATTCTTCGAGGTCAAATTTCTCTAGACTGGCGGGGGACCCAATTCCGGGGGTTGATGTCTCTCTGGAACAGATTCCAGGGGGCATATATAGAACGCCAGCAGAATGCGTCAGAAAAGGTGGTCGTGTCATCCACCAGAACGGCAAGCAATTTTGCCAGCGAAAGAACTCAAGAAACCCACAAAATGGGAGATAGATCTGCTTTCACTGGTGGCGGTTAGCTCTGGAGGTGCACCTCTGGTGTGTGGGTCAACACCGACGCATTTTGTCCTCTACTTGCCGAAATAAGCTCTCAATAGGGCTTCCAGAATAAACCATAACGGGGGGTATGCCGGATAAACTTCTTAAGATGTGAAATGGTTTCCAAATTTTGGCCACGTGCTGTTGTATGCTCATGGCCAGGGATGCTGATCGGCCAGTGATGCAGCGGGTTTGCTAGCCTGTCTTCGGGCCGATAGCCTGAGCTTCATGAATGATCGCATGAACGCTGCCGGTTTTTCCATCCACATGGGGGTACGGGGAAAACTCATCGTGGCCACATTGACCCTGATTGTGGCACTCGTCTCCCTGCTGACTGCGCTGCAGATCCGCAACCAGCAGCAGAGTCTGGAGGATGCGCTTTCCCGACACACCACGTTTCTGCTTCAGGTTCGTCAGGACAAGTCTGAACGCCTTGCCAGCCGGATGCGCGAGAGAATCCAGGACATGATCGGTGCCTTCGATCCCGATCTCGTGCGCCGCTACATTCAGGAGGCCGTTCGGGACTTCGATGAGCTTCGTTATGTCATCCTGATGCGCGACAAGGTGCCGGTCATCGCCTATGGCGTGGATCTCAGTCCGGAATTGCGCAGGGAAATCATGGTTGGTGATGTGGGCGCTTTTGCACGACGACAGGTCAAGGAAACGACGCATGAGTTTCAGGTTGGTGGCCATGCGTTTCTTGAGAAGATTGTTCCCCTCAAGCTCGGGGAGGACTACTGGGGCTCGCTCAGGCTCGGTTTCGGCCTGGATGCCTTGAATCAGGAGCTTGAAGCTTCCAGGCTGTACATTGAGCAGAAGATTCGCGACATGATTGTGCAGGCCGTGATCTCGGCTGTCGCCTTTTTGATCGTTGGTTCGCTGGTCATGATCTGGCTGGCTGGGCGCTGGACAAGGCCGGTGCGCAAGCTGATGCAGTACTCCCGCGAGCTTTCCCAGGGGCATTTTTCAGCTGATCCGCATATCAGTATCCGTACTGATGATGAGATCGGTGCACTGGCGGCCAGCATCGAGGAGATGGGACATAACCTCAAGGCCTTCTACGATCGGCTGGAGGAAAAGGTCGCCGAGCGTACGCGTGAACTTGCCGAGGCAAGGGATCAGGCCATGGCAGCCAATCGAGCCAAGAGTGAATTTCTGGCCAACATGAGCCACGAGATCAGAACCCCTTTGAATGCTGTGATCGGCTTGACCCATCTGTTGCTTGATACCGAACTGACGCGTCAGCAACGGGATTACCTGACAAAGATCCTTACCGCGGCCGAAGCCTTGCTGACCATCATCAATGACATCCTTGATTTCTCAAAGATCGAGGCTGGCCGCATGGAACTAGAACGGACTGATTTCAATCTAGCCGGGCTGTTGGAGCGCTTGACCGGTGTGCTTGGTGTCAAGGTGGGCGAGAAGGGCCTTGATTTCATCGTCGATTATGCCTCTGACGTGCCCATGCATTTGTATGGTGATCCGTTGCGGTTAGGGCAGGTTCTGGCCAATCTGATCAATAACGCGATCAAGTTTACGGACAGTGGGCAAATTGTCGTCACAGTGGAGAACATCCTTCAGCAAAAGGATGAGGTGGTTCTGCGTTTCACGGTGGAGGATACAGGCATTGGCATGGACAAAGAGCAGATGAGCCGGATTTTCGCCTCATTCACTCAGGCCGATGCCTCGACGACGCGCAAATACGGCGGGACTGGCCTGGGGCTGGCCATTTGCCGCCAACTTGTGAGTTTGATGCAGGGCGAAATCGGCGTGGAGAGCGAACCGGGGCAAGGTAGCAGGTTCTGGTTTACGGCCCGCTTTGGCTACCGGGGAGATGTCGGTTTCCACTGGCAGAAAGCTGCAAGTCTCCGGTCATTGAGCATTTGGGTGGCTGATGACAATCCCAGATCGCGCGAGATTCTTGTCCGATATGTGCGGACATTCGGTTTCCAGGCCCAGGGATTCGGCCAGATTGCCCAGGTTCGGGAGTGCATGGGCACAGACAAGGCACCGGACATTCTCATCATGGACTGGACCATGGAGGATGCTCGCGGCCTGTGTGAGGCCCTGCGAGAACCTGCGTCCGTGCCGAGGCCCAGGATCCTGGTTCTGATGCCTGTGGATCAGGAGACAGGGCGCCTTCAGGGCGAAGCCCTTGGAGTTGACGGCTATCTTGCCAGACCGGTTTTGCCCACAAGACTTTTTGTGGCATTGCATGAGCTCTTCGGCTTGAAAGCTGATCTTCCGGGGCTTCCGTCCATGACAAGGCCGAGCACCATTGCGCCCCCCGATCGTCTTGCAGGCCTAAAGGTACTCGTGGCCGAGGATAATGAGGTCAATCAGCAGGTGCTTGTTGGACTGCTTCAGCGCGCGGGCGTGGATGCTGTGGTCGTCGATGATGGTCGTAAGGTCCTGCCCACCCTGCAGGCAGACGATTTCGATGCGCTGCTGCTGGATGTTCAGATGCCCGGCATGGATGGGCTGACCGTGGCAAGGGATGTTCGCCGTCACGAAAAATGGGCGGCTCTGCCCATCATAGCTGTCACGGCCAATGCAACGGCCGAGGAGCGACAGAAATGTCTTGATGCTGGCATGGACGGCCATATTGGCAAACCCATTTCGCCGGCTGCGCTCTATGCCGTTTTGGCCCGTCTCATTCCAGCGCAGGATCGTTCGCCCCAGTCGGCAGGGCCTGCGCTGCCTCTCCAGGATACGATAGAATTGCCACAGGTTGCCGGACTGGATGTGGGCGACGGCCTGCAGCGCGTTGCGGGTGATTCAAGGGCGTATGCCGCCATTCTGACTAAATTCGTCGAACATCATGACGATCTGCCGCGCAGGATCGAGCAGCTGCGACAGAGCCAGGATCGCTCCGCGCTGAGGCGCATCCTTCACGCGCTCAAGGGGGTGGCGGCCAACATCGGAGCCAAAGATATCTCATCGCTGGCGGCGTTGATCGAGAACAGCCTGCAGCAGGAGAGGGAGTGGGATTGCGATGAGCAGTTGTTGGAGCTTGGCGGGAAGCTTGGTTCTCTATTGAGGGAGCTGCAGCAATGGAGCGCCCGCGTGAGCATGAAGTCGCGTGGTGCGGGGCAAGGATATGATGTGTCGATGTTAAGGGCCGAGCTGTTACGACTGCGGCAGCTGTTGGAGGCATCGGATGCCCATGCTGTGGATGTGCTCGATGAGCTGCACGACGCTCTGCTCGGGCATGTTCAGGTGGGTGAGCTTGAATCGCTGGCGAGCCTGATTCATCGCTATGCCTTTGATGAGGCGCTCAAGACGCTTGATGGGATCATCCGGCGCTTGCCAATGTCGGACGAAAGTGAACAGGGAGAGTGAACATGCAGGGACAGAGCAAGCCGATCGTGTTGATTGTGGATGATATGCCTGAAAACATCGACGTGCTTCGGGCGATTCTGGCCGAGGATTATGTGCTCAAGGTGGCGACCAGGGGAGATAAAGCCATCGAACTTTGCCAGACCGAGCCCAGGCCCGATTTGGTTCTCCTGGATGTCATGATGCCCGGCATGGATGGCTATGAGGTTTGCCGGCGTCTGAAAGAGGATCCCAGAACGAAAAGGATCCCGGTCATCTTTGTTACGGCCATGAACGAGGTTGGTGATGAAGTGAAAGGTCTGGAGCTTGGTGCCGTTGATTATTTGACCAAACCGGTGCAGCCGGCCATCGTCAAGGCCAGAGTGCGCAATCATCTACGCCTGTACAAGCAGACGCTGTTGTTGGAGCGTATTCTGGATCAGTGTTCGACGGAGCTTGCAGCCATGAAGGAGTTTCTTGATCTGAAGGTTCTGGAGGAGCAAAGAGAGAAGTAATGGCCGGCAAACGTCCGATCCGCCGCAGCGTCGCGCAGCGCCAGGCTGCACGGCGTCTCCGCCTTCGCAGCCTGCGCACGAACCGTGAGGCAGAAAGAGCCCTGCTGCACCGATTTCTTGAGGAAATCGCTGATCCCCACCGGGCGCCCGAGCGTCCGATCGTGAGTGTTTATGGTATTGGCGGTGTGGGTAAGAGCACCTTGCTGCAATGGGTTTGGGAGGAATTCGAACAGGCCGAACCCGACCACGATGTCGTGCGCGTTCAGCTGGACATCGATTCCGACAAGGCAGGATCGATGCGCGTGGCCGAGTTCTTCTGGTTTCTGCGCATGCATGTTCACCAACAATTGGCTGAGCCCCTGCTGGCCTTTGATTATGTGTACATGAAATATCTCGAGAAGGCGCATGAGCCTGTCCCCTTTACGGATGCACCCATCCAGGATTTCATCGGACGAATTTCCAAGCGGGACGGTGCGCTTGCTGGATTGCTCGGTGGTGTGGGGCAGGTTGTGCAGGCCCTTCCTGTGGGAGCTGTTCTCAATGCGGCCTGGGCCTATGTCCGCGATTCAGCCCGTGAAAAGAAACTGATGGCAGAACTGGGCATTGATCTGGCCGAAATCGATGATTGGACCGCCGGCGATATTGAGCTGCTGCTGCCGCAACTCCTGGCGGAGGATTTGGGGCTTCTTCTCGAGGAACATAAGAAGTCCATGCTGCTGATCATTGATGGCTATGAACGACTGAATGAAAAGACCGAGCAGGCCTTTGTCGAATTCTTCGCGGCTGGTCTGCTGCTGGATGACTGCTTCTCCAGACGAACGGGCATGGTGTTGCTTGGACGCGAGCGAACGGACTGGTCGGCCTATGACGATCCGGCTGACGAGCATCGCTGGAACGCCGATTATATCAGGCACCTGCATGTGCGCGGCTTTTCGGACCGGCATGCCGATGAATACTTGGCTGCTGCCTCCACCTTTTATCGGCAGTTGGGGCTTCTGGATGTTGCAGGAGCACTGGATGCCCATCGCCAAGCCATCAAGCAGGCCTGCCGTGAGCATCCAGGTGGAGAGCCCACCTACCACCCGTTCTATCTGGACATCTGCCTGAACATGGTGGAAGCCAAAGCGGCGGCGTTTGATCCAGATCTGCATCTCGGTTTGACCCCGAAGGAGCTCATGAACCGTTTCTTTAAGTACATGGACAGGGATGAGCTGCACATGCATCTTGTCCTGAGCCTGGCCGTGCACTTCGACTGGGATCTGGTTCATGCCCTGCAACGCAGAGGCATCATCGCTCCGATGACCCGCACAGCATTTCTCGAATTTGTGGACAGGCATTCCTATATCGTGGAATGTGATCGGCCTTCCTGCTGGCAATTCAACCGCCTGATGCAGCAGTCTCTGATGACTTGGTTGTGCACCGTGGATGCGGTGCAGAGGCAGATCTTCAAGGACGCCGCATATTCGGCTCTTTGCGAATACTTCGAAAGGGGCATGACCTCCGACGACATTGGATTGCGCCGGAAGTCATTTGAACATGCAAACAACATGCTCATGCATGCGGTACGCACGAAATTGATTACCGAGGAAGAGGCCTATGGCGTGTTCCGTCGATGGAGCGAGGCTTATGGGGGCTCCATGCTGGATTTGCGTCTCCTATGGCAGCGCAGCTGGACATGGTTTCTTGGTGAGCGCTTGGGGCGTACCCATCCCATGACCCGCAAGGGATTCGAGGCATGGGTTGGCTCCGTGGAGGAATTGATCGCCAGGGGACGGGATTTGCTGGATGGAAAGTCATCCGATGACTGAGCAGTCTCC
>RFGS01000019.1 GCA_003695905.1 Zetaproteobacteria bacterium
GCGCCGGTGACCCACAGTGTCTTTCCCATAGCGCTAGCCTGCTTCATTCAGGCCGAATGGCAACAAATGAATACAATCTTCCTGGCCTGCGATCAACGTGGGCAGCCAGCCGGAACATCAGATGAAACATTGCAGGATGGAGCATGCGTGCCGGCAAACGCCCAAATGGATACGATGCGAGCCATGTTCTGGCACGTTCCAGCAAGACCCGCTCGGTATTGGGCGCAGCATTGACCGGACTGACCAACGGCCTGATGACCCTGGCAATCTGGAACCCTGCAGAATGCAAGGCATGCCTGTAGGTGCTCAGTGGATAAGCCATTTCGCCCCCATAGAGGGCATGCAGCGGATGTTGCTTGAGAAAACGGGACAACTGGCGTGCATTGGATACCACGTGATCGCGAACAGCGACAAAGGCTCCGCCCGGTTTCAGCACACGGTGGATCTGTTGACAAAAACGGCTCAGGTCAGCGGCGTGATGCATGGCCTGGCGGGCAAACACAAGGTCGAAACATGCATCGGCAAACGGCATGGCCTCAGCCGTCCCCTGAACCACCCGCACACGCACCGAAGCCGAACGGGCCAGCTTTTGAATCGCTCCCGTGCCAACCAGGGAACTGCCATCTGGTTCTAGAGCGGTCACCTGCCACCCATCATGCGCCAGGGCCATGGTTGTCATGCCATGACCGGCACCGACGTCCAACGCCCGACCTGGCGGGCGCGGCAGTAGCTTACGAATGGCCTGCCATTCCTCACTTTCCCGGTACCGCTTTGCTGCCAGCTCCCTTGGCACATCATAATAGCACTCGCGGACGAGCTGTTGCTTATCCGGTTGCCGCATGAGCCAACGAACGGCATCCTCCCAACTGTGAAACCCGGCATCATGCATCGGGAGACAGGCTTCGAATAGGCTTAGCAGGATTTCCGGCCACCATTGTCCATGCCGGCACCGATCGGGTGACCACCGAACCGGCAGCGATGATGGCTCCCCGGCCGATATGCACGCCACGCAGGATGATGGCCGCAGCTCCAATCCATGCATCTTCGTCTATGGTCACGGGCTGCTCATCGAGGTCGATATCCTCCGGATGCCCATGCTCGATGATATGGCGAAAATGTTCGTGTCTTCGTCTGGCCGACAACGGATGGGTCAGGCTGTCAAAGACATTGACCTGGTGCGCGATCAGCGTGCGCGAGCCGATGCGCACATGACGGGCGGACCATATGCGCGTACCCTCTCCGATATAGCACCAATCGCCGATTTCAATCTGCCCGCCGTGTGCAAAGGTCAGCAACTCGCCCAAAACCCTGCAATGGCTGCCCACCTTGATGTATCGGCTCTCACCCCTTGCATTGCGAATCCGTGCACATGAGTGCAACCGTGTCCCCGGCCCGAGCAGGCACGTTGCCCGGCCGGCAAGGCGTTGCAGCCAGAAATCAAGGTTCATACTTCAAGGCGCATGCAGGCCACGGCGCGGGCTCCAGCAGCGCCATCCGGTGGAGGTGGTCCGTCCTGGTGAACGTCATAGAATTCCACATCGGTCAGGCATTCAGGGCAACTCCTTGTCCAACCTTCCTTTCCGTAAGCAAAGTAATCCACACGGCTTTGCTGCGGCCCGAAATGATCGAGCACATCCTGCACCATCGTCTGATCGAAAACCTGAAACCATCCGCGCACACGGGCACGGCCGAAAGGCACGGTGATCAAACAAACCCCACCAGGTTTCAGCAGGCGACGAAATTCCCGTACCACGGACCGATAGTCGTCCGGCCTTGTTTCAGCCTTGCTTGCGTCATGTGTGTAAAGCCTGGTGTTGTCCAGGCCGACATGTTCGATGGTCGAAATGCTCACAATGGTGTCAAAACACTGATCGCGGAACATCGTGTGGCGCAGGTCATCAAACACATAGGAAATTGCCCGGTAATAATAGCACCGTTTTTCAGGGGCCAATGTGCAAATGGTCAACTTTGCCCTGGCAACCGGATCTCTTTGCAGCAAAAACTCATAGTTCAGCGCGGAACCGGCATCGAGCATCCGACCGGGTTCTTCTGGCAGCTGTCGGTACACCCATGGATACTCGACAACCCGCTCATCCATATGTGCTCCATAGCCTGTCGGAAGTTCGCCATTGTGGAACAGTCCGCGATCAAGGGCCTGTTCGATCGCGCGTTTGCGCGCAGTATAATAGCCAGGCATCCAGGGACGCCTGCCCCGCAGAAAATACCATGGATAGGCGGCACGATCGGCCCACTCCTTGATATGGAATCCAAGCATGCACCGGATGCAACCAACTTTCCGGGCAAATGTATAGTGCCAACAAGCAGGCTACAATCGACGCAAGATGCGTGGAACCCACCATAGATAGGGTAGCAGCGCACACCCACCATAAGCGATGACCGATCCCCAGACGGCGCCGACAATGCCATGGCTTAAAACCAACGGGATCGAGATGCCGACATTGACCATGCCCGCAACTGAGGCCACGATCACCTGGAGACGAACCTGCTGCAGGCCATTCAACAGGGCTGAGAGGACACTGCCCAGCAACAACATCACCGACCAAACCATGCAACCGAGCACCAATGCCGGCGACAGCATCAATGAAGTGCCGGTCCACCATGGAATCACCAGAGGCGCCAGCCATGCCAATGCCAGCGCAAATGGCAATCCTGCCGCCAGTGAATATCCGAGATGGCGCCGAAAGGACCGGCGAATCCATCCGGCATCACCGCTGGCCAGCGCTTCACGATATGCCGGCCAAAGCGGTGTCGCAACAAGCGCAGCAAAAAATGGAACAATCAGAAACAGCTTCATACACACGTCATAAGGAGCTACGGCTGCAGGCCCGAGCCAATGCGCCAGAATCAGGTTGTCTGCATAAAGCTGGACCAGGCTTGTCAATTGCAGCACAAAAAACATCCCGCCAGCGCGGGCAAGCTGGCGGGCGATGTCAACATCAAAACTCGCCACCGAAGGACGCAGACTCGGCCGTCGAAAGAGAAATATCCCGGCATTCACAAGCTGGGCCAGAATCGGCCCGGCCACGCCAGCCACCGCAAAACCAATCAGACCTGCATCCAAGGCGATCGCTGCGCCTGCCAGGATCAGCGAGAACAGTCCACCAACCGCAACGGCGATCGCATCAAGATGCCCAAGCTGCAAGCCTCTCTGCACCCGGGAGACAACGGAAACAACCATCATTACAAAAAATCCGATTCCAATCACCAGCACCAATGCATTTATTGCGCCTCGGGAAATCGTCAAGCCGAATAGCCATGCCCAAGGCACTTTGGGCTGCAAATACAAAAAAGCGAGCAGGCCGAGCGATGAAACGGCCAGCAGCACAAGCACAGCGCTGGAAACGATTCGCTTCAGTTGCTGCTCATTGCGCTGCGCACTGCTATAAGCAACAACATTCACAATAGCATTACCGAAGCCTCCGTCGAGAAAACCAAGCAGGGCCATCATCGACGAAACCGCCACCCAGAGACCGTAGTCTTCCGTCCCCAGATAGCGCATCGCCAAAGAAACCATCAGCAAGGAGCTGCACAAAGCAACAACCTTGGCCATCGCTCCCCATGCCACCGTACGCATAATCCCGCGCCGTCGATATTCCGATGTTCCCAACTGGCTGTCCACAGCGACAATCTGCAGCCATTGCAAGTACACGCAACCGCCGCATGCAAAAAATCGCGGACGTGCTAGTCTACGCTATGCAAAGGGAAGCACATTGGTGCTGACAGGAAGGAGGAAAGCATGAAAGTTGCAGAAGTCATGACCCATGGTGTTCTTACCTGCAAGCCTGAGGACACGCTACGTTCGGCCATTCAGAAAATGGTCATGCGCCGGTGTGGATCTTTGCCGGTTGTTGATGACGAGGGCAAGCTCATCGGTATCGTGACCATCCGCGATACGATGTTGCCGCTCTATCCCAATTTCGGCGAATATATCCACGACGCCAAGACGGCCCGGGATTTCGAAGAAATGGAGGAAAACTACGCTCGCGTGCTGTGCATGAAAGTACGCGAGGTGATGACACCGGATCCGATGACCGTATATCCTGAGATGCCCGTGCTCAAGGCAGCCTCATACATGGGTCTGAAAAACCTGCGCCGCATTCCCGTCGTCGAGGAGGGCAAGCTGATCGGCATGGTCAGTATCGGCGACATCTGCCGCGGCATGTTCATCAAGCTCGGCTGAATCAAGACATCCGGAATCGGCTCTCCAGTTGCATGGAAACACTGCCCGCTGCTGTGCGCTCCATGCTCGATCCCGGGACGTACCCGCACCCGGTTGAAGATATCCGGCTTGTGCAGACCCATATCTCCTGGGTCTTCCTGACCGGCACATGGGCCTACAAAATCAAAAAGCCCGTCGATTTTGGCTTTCTCGACTTCACAACCCTGGAGCGACGTGAGCATTACTGCCGGCGCGAACTTGAGCTGAACCGCCGGTTCGCGCCGGAAATCTATGTGGACGTCGTGCCGCTCTGCTTTGATGGTCTCCACTATCGCCTTCTGGGCAAGGGAGATGTGGTCGAAAGCTGCCTGCGCATGAGACAGTTCAATGAGAACGATCTGTTGCTGCATCGCGTCAGGCAACAACGGTTTGATCCGGCGTGGATGGACCTGCTGGCC
>RFGS01000113.1 GCA_003695905.1 Zetaproteobacteria bacterium
ACTGGCTCCCCGGGCCGGACTCGAACCAGCGACAGGGTGGTTAACAGCCACCTGCTCTACCGACTGAGCTACCGGGGAACGTGGCGCGAACGGTACGAACGCTTGCCACAGCTGTCAACTCCGAAATGTCCGCGCTGGAAATATCCAATGTCCCAAACAAGAATAGCGAATGTTTGGAGGTCTTCCCGGATGATCGAGATGTACGGAATGATGGATGTGGGCATCAAGCGCTCGCACAACGAAGACGCCATTGCCCTGCTTCCGTCACACGGCTTGGCCGTGCTGGCCGACGGCATGGGCGGGCACAATGCGGGTGAGGTGGCCAGCAACCTCGCTGTTGAAACCATTGCCCGCTTCATACGCAAGCATCTGGATCGCCTCCGGGATCCGGCCTCCAGTGAATCAGCGACATCACAACTGCTCGCTGATGCCGTGCGGGAGGCCAATTTGAAGGTCTTTGATATGGCCCGGTCCAGGCCCGAATGCTCGGGCATGGGCACGACGGTCGTCGCCTCCCTGTTCAGCGGAGACCGCCTCATTTCGGCACATGTCGGGGACTCACGCATGTACAGGCTACGCGGAGAATACCTGACGCTCGTGACCGAAGACCATTCCCTGGTTCATGAACAGATGAAGCGCGGTCTGCTCACACCCATCGATGCCCATCATTCACGGGCCAGAAACATCGTCACAAGAGCTGTCGGCATTGCTCCCGATATCGAGCCGGACATACACACACACGAGGTGAACAGGGGGGATCTCTATCTGATCTGCTCGGACGGACTTACCGACGTCGTGCCGGACGAGGCCATCCGCCTGACCATGCTCGAATACGGTCATCAGCTCGATCATACAGCCAAGGAACTGATCAACCTGGCCAAGGATGCAGGCGGTCCGGATAACATTGCCATTGTGCTCATCCGGACACATGCCCCCTTCGAGCGCAAACGGGGGCTCATAGCCCGGCTTATTCGCTGAGTTCTCCGATTGCCCCGCTCATCATCGCAAGGGCCTCGGCCGCCGCAGCCGATGGGTCGGCTGCATGAAGAATAGGCCGGCCGATCACCAGAAAATCGCTGCCGGCCCTCACGGCATCATCGGGACCAGCCACCCGTTGCTGGTCCTGCCTGTCTTGCCCGCCCCAACGAATTCCAGGCGTCACCGTCAAAAAGTCCTGTCCACATGCCTTCTTGATAGTTTCCACCTCATGAACGCTGCAAACGACGCCATCAAGCCCACACTCTCTGGCCAACATTGCACGTTCCAATGCGAGACTGTGGGCCCTGTCGGCAGGCATGGGATCACTGGTCAGCACGGTAACCGCAATCAGCTTCAGGGCAGGAAAGGCCTTCTTCGCCTCCGCAGCAGCCCGCAACATGGATGCCCCACCGCCTGCATGGACGTTGACCATGTCAACGCCCAGGCCACCTGCGCTCTCCACGGCCTGAGCCACCGTGTTCGGGATATCATGAAACTTGAGATCCAGAAAAATTCGGTGCGTGGACTTCAACTGACGCACCAGCCCAGGCCCCTCGGCCACGAACAAGCGTAAACCGACCTTAAGCCAGCCCACAGCTGCGCCCAAGGAATCACGCATATTCAGCGCCTGTTCACCATTCTCCACATCCAGCGCCACCATCAATCGTTCACGCATCAGGCGATATCCCCTTTCTGCGGATGCATGGTGCCCCATTCATGACACTGTGGGCACTGCCAGCGCAATTCCCGAACCCCAACACCACACATTTCGCATATATAATTGGTCACCCGGCGACGCCAGGCTCGCGCAAACAGCCGATCCCCCTCTTTCTCAAACACAGCCTCTAGCCTGAGTCTGGCCCGCAGGTTTTCAGGCTGAAAGCCCAACTCCCGTTGCAGTCCGGCTGCCGCATCCACATCCCGTTCGCCTACAAGCTCGATCCAGCTCAAGGCCAGTTCCTCATCGGGAGATCGCTGCCAAATCTCCATCAGGCACAACCTCCCCCTTTCCCGGTAATAATCTTCATGCTTCATGATGTGGGGAAGGATCAATGGAAAGTGCTCGCGGTTGCGTTCCGCAAGGGTGCGCACAATGCGATCCGCCTCGTCCCAGTCCTGCCGCCGCAGAGCAAGCTCCAACAGAACAAACCAAGCCGGGGCACAGGCCGGCTCCAGTTCAATGGACCGATGGGCATAGTCCTTGGCTTGCTCATCCCTTCCCTGGTGCAAGGCCTGCTCAGCCACCTGTGCAAACAGAAACGCCCGATGCAGGTGATATGACGTGTTTTGGACCTGTTCGAGACGGGAAAGCAGGGCCTCGGCTTCAAGCCATTCGTGACTTTGTTCACGGATGCGCAGACTGGCCTCAAGAGCCGGTACATGGTCCGGCGCCAGCTCAAGTAGCTTGCGGTATTGCTTCAAGGCGCGATCGAGCAGGCCTCCAGCCTGGAAATCAACAGCCAGGGCATAATGAGCCTGCAGACGCATCGAATCAGGCAGATCCGGACGCGCCAGCAGATTTTGGTGAATCCTGACCGCCCTGCCGTATTCCCCGCGCGAGCGAAACATTTCACCAAGAGCCATGTAGACATCCGCTGCTTCGGAGCGCAATCGGGCCACCTGAACCATTTCCTGCAAGGCCTGGTCAGGCTGATCCGATAGCAAATAGTTGATGCCGCGCAACAGTGGAGATACGCGCTCATCCTCGTGCTCCGTACCTTTCGCTTCATCTTCGTCGTGACGAGGGAAGATCAAGAGGGCCACAAGGGCAACCAGGGCTGCGGCTGTGATGGCCAGCAGCAGAGTGTTCACAGGTCATCCTGCAGCGGGATATTGCGGAGATTGTCCACTTCCTGCTTCAGTCGACGGTTCTCCTCCCGCAGCGACTGAATTTCGATTTTGTGCTTACGGCGCGAGAAACTTAAGGCCAGCATGCCTCCGAAAAAGCCGATAAGAAAAGAAACGAAAACAGGAACATAAAAGGGAATGGGGTCCGATTCGAAGCCCAGAAAACGCACCTGAACCGGCGAGATGTTGACCAGGGCGAACATGGTCGCAAACGAGGTCAACACAATAACAACGAGAACGTTGATCCAATTCATACCATGCCCCTATCAGGAGCGGTCGACGCGCTCGCGCAGTTCCTTCCCCGGCTTGAAATGTGGCACCCTTTTCCCGGGCACGGGCACCTCCTCACCTGTCTTCGGATTGCGCCCCATACGCGGCTCGCGCTGTTTGACAACAAAGCTGCCGAAGCCGCGAAGCTCGACGCGGTCTCCTGCTGCCAAGGCATCGCCAATGGCATCAAGCACCGTATTGACAACCACCTCGGCCTCACGGCGCGTAATCCCTCGCCCCGCTGCAATGCGTTCGATCAATTCAGACTTGGTCATCTTGCCCTCCTGTGCATCTTCCACCATAGAACAAATCGTGGAAGATGCAAGCGCAGAGCTTATTTCTCCTTTTTTCCACCCAACAGCTTGCGCTGCAACTCAAGCGCCAGAGCCGAGGGCCCGGCTGCGTTCTCCACCTGCCGGGTGTAATTGCGCACGGCATCCCGCTCTTCATCCCGCTCATACTGGCGGATGGATAGCTCAACCTGCCGCTTGGCCCGGTTGATCTCCGTGATCTTTGCCTTGATCTCGTCTCCTTCTTTCAACTCGCGATCGCGTGGGATTTCGCGACGTGCAAGATGAGCCCGAACGCCCTTGGCGAGTTCGATCAGGGCATTGCCGTTCTTCCTGACCTCGATCACCTTGCCAGTCACTGTACTTCCCCGCTGAACCCCGCTCAGAAAGACCTCGAACGGATCCTCACTCAACTGCTTGATGCCCAGGGAAATTCTCTGCCGCTCGACATCGACACCGAGCACAACGCATTCAACTTCCTGTCCCTTGCTATAGGCAGCCAGGGCCTCGGCCGGATCCTCCTCCCAACTGAGATTCTCCATGTGGACCAAGCCATCAAGCTCATCGCTGACGGAAACGAAAAAGCCAAAATCGGTCTTATTCTTGATTCTACCCCTGACCCTGGAACCAACTGGATGCTCGGCCAACCATGCCTGCCAGGGGTTCTCAGTCACGGCCTTCAGACTCAGTCGCAGCTTGCGCTCTTCCGGTACAACCTCAAGAACGGCCACATCGACAACGTCCCCCTCAGCAAGCACCTGCGTAGGTGCCACATCCTTGCGCACCCAGCTCAATTCCGAGCGATGAATCAGCCCTTCGACACCCGGTTCGAGTTCAACAACGGCTCCAAAGTCAAGCAAACGACGAACCGTACCCGTCAGCCTCATACCCGGCTCATAACGCTCGGCAACCCGTGTCCAGGGATCCTCCTGCAGAGCCTTCATGGACACAGAAATCTTGCCTGCTTCCGGATCGATCTTGGTGATCTCCACCGAGACCTCCTGACCGACACTGAGAATATCGGATGGCTTCTCCAGCCTTTGCCAGGCGATATCGGAGACATGAAGAAGGGCATCCACACCCCCCAGATCCACAAATGCACCAAAATCGGTCATGCGACGGACGACACCGTTGACACGGTCGCCAACCTTGGCCGTGGCAAAGAATCGTTCACGCTTGGCGGCATATTCCAGCTCCAGAGGCCGACGACGTGAAACGACGATATTTTCAGGCTTGCGACGCGCCTCGAGGATGGCCACCTTGCATGTCCGACCAATGAGCTCGCTAGCAGGAAATCTTGGATTGGGATCACTTTCGGAACGGGGCATGAAGGCCTCCAGGCCCTGAATGGCGACCCGGTACCCGCCCTTGACCTCAGCAAGAATGATTGCATCCACACATGCATTATTCTCCATGGCCTCCTCGATGCTGCGCCAGGCATCCTGACGGCGCACGGCAAGCACGGACAACCCGATACCGGACGGCCCACCCGTGGACATGACCATGGCCTCAACTTCCTCGCCAACCGCGGGAAGCTCAAGACCGGCCTGCTCAAATTCCTGTTTGGGAATCGAGCCCTCCGCCTTTGCACCTACATCCACAACCACAGCCTGATCGTCGACACTGACCACCATGCCCTTGACGCGCTCCCCGCGACGCACCTCGGGAAGCTCGGCCAGGGAAGCCTCAAAAAGCTTCTGAAAAGCATTCTCATCTGACGGCGTTTGCGTCATCCCCGTCTTTTCATCATCCATATGTGTGTTCATCGTTCCATCCAGTTTCATCATTTCTCAGCGTTCAAGCAACGCACTCAGGCCATCGATGGACCCGGATTCAATCCGTCTTTGAGCTTGCTTTTTCAATCAGTCCACGCCGCTCCATGATGGCCAGCATGCGGTCAACAACCTGATCGATGCGCATAGTCGTCGAATCAATCGTGATGGCATCGTCTGCCGGTTTCAGGGGCGCATACTTGCGCGCCGCATCGCGTTGGTCACGCATTTTTATGTCTGCATGAATCTGGTCAAGATCGACGTCTTCTCCAGCCCGCTGCAACTGGGACCAGCGCCTTCTTGCCCTTTCACGTTGTGAAGCGGTCAGGAAGAACTTTGCTTGCGCATGCGGCAAGACGACTGTACCAATATCCCTGCCGTCCATGATGCAGCCGCGTTCAGCCACCTGTTGCTGCAATCCGAGAAGGATCTTGCGAACGCCTTCCATGGCCGCCACCCTAGAGGCAGCCCTGCCGACCTCCTCATCGCGCAAACAGCCATCAAGCAGTTCCCCCCGGAAACGAATGCCCTGGGCATCCCACTCAATCTCATCGACCAGTTCACCAGCCCGATGGGTCACGGCCTGTTCATTGTCGAGATCGATGCCCTCCCGCTGCATGAGCCAGCCAACGAACCGGTACAACAAGCCTGTATCCAAGACAGGTATGCCCAGGCGTTCCGCCAGCATGCGTGCAACCGTCCCCTTGCCCGATCCCGATGGACCGTCAATGGCAATCTGCAGACCCTTCTTGGGCACCCAACGCACCATCATTCCTCCAACCAACGCACATTCATGCCGATGCTTTGAGCCTGTTCGACGAAGCCAGGAAAGCTTGTCGCAATCGCAGCAGCATTATGAATGAGCACCGGGGCATCGGCCATCTGAGCAGCTACAGCCATGGCCATGGCCACGCGATGATCACCATGGGCATCCACCTCCACACCCCCCTTCAGCCGGGGGCGGCCATGTATTTGGAGACCATCCGGCCATTCCTCGATTTCGGCACCCATCGCCCGGAGAGCACCCGCCATGACGGCAATGCGATCCGATTCCTTGACACGCAACTCCGATGCACCTCGCAGCATGAAAACCCCATCAGCCAACGAAGCCGCAACAAAAAGGATGGGAAACTCATCAATGGCATCCGGAACGTCCAGTGCAGCCACCTTCACCCCTGCAAGCTTTTGGCGACAGCATGCCCGAATATCTGCCACGGGCTCCTCCCCCACAGCATACTCGCGGCTAGTTTCCAGATCTGCGCCCATGGCTGTCAGGATACGGCGCCATCCATCCCGACGGGGGTTGATGCCGATATTGGTCAGCATCACTTCCGAGCCCGGCACAATCGTGGCTGCCACCGCAAAGAACGCGGCTGACGAAGGATCGGCCGGAATGGTCAGCACATCTTCTGGCGCCCGCAGCTCTCCCGAGGGATGAAGCACGATCCAGCCATCGCACTCGCCGACGGGCTGGCCAAACAGCGGCAGCATGCGCTCCGTGTGATCCCGCGTCGGCCTTGGCTCGCGAACCCGGGTATCCCCCCGAGCATACAAGCCGGCCAACAGCACACATGACTTGACCTGCGCACTCGCCACCTCGGATTCAAAATCAATGCCCGACAAACTCCCACCCTGGATGGTCAGCGGCAGCAGATCACCATCACCAGATGCCGTGATGTTTGCTCCCATACGTCGCAAGGGTTCAATCACCCTGCGCATCGGACGCCTGCGCAACGATTCATCGCCAGTCAACGTTGATGCAAAGGGCTGCCCTGCCAGCAGGCCAAGCATCAACCTTGCGCAAGTACCGGAGTTGCCTGCATCCAGAATGCGATCGGGCGCTTGCAAACCGTGCAGACCGGCGCCCTGTACACGCAGGGCTGTCTTCTCGGCATTCAGCCATTCAATCGAAACGCCCATGCATTCAAACATCGAGGCCGTTGCCAGACAATCTTCTCCCGGAAGAAAGCCGCTGATCTCCGTCACACCGTCCGCAACAGCAGCCATCATCACCGAACGGTGCGACATCGACTTATCGCCCGGAACCTGCAACACGCCGTGCAATGCCGCCTCTGCAGGCCCAGCCAACAATGTTCCCCCGATCTTCAAAGGTCACCTCCATATCTCGTAAGCCAGCCATCCCTGGCCGCCTTGGCAGCCGAAAACCGCTCCAACAGCAGTCTGCCGTCCCGGGCCTTGATGGCTGCGGAAAGTTCCGACAACTCCCTCTGGAGCGCATCGATCTTCGGTACAAGGGCATCGGCATTAGCCAACACGATATCCCTCCACATCTCCGGTGAGGAGGATGCGATGCGTGTGAAATCTCGAAATCCACCGGCTGCAAACGCAAACGGATCGTGCTCACAATGCGCCGGTGTCGAACGGCGCACCGCATTAACCAATGCATAGGCCGCCAGATGAGGCAAATGACTAACGCCAGCCAGCAACTCGTCATGCAACCCTGCATCCATGCAGACCACCCGCGCCCCACAGGCTGCCCACAGTTGCTCGATCTGTTGCAGCGCCTGCGGCTTGGTCGACGCCAGCGGCGTAAGGATACACCATCGATGGTCGAACAATTCAGCGAACGATGCAGCTGCTCCTGACCGTTCCGTTCCGGCAATCGGATGCGCCGGCACGAAGCATTCCAAGCTCCCAAGATGTTTTTCGGCCACCTCAATCGCATGGCGCTTGGTGCTGCCAACATCGGTGATCAGCATCCCATCCTCTGCATATCGGGCAAGATCACCGAACACCCGGTCATATTCCCCCATCGGCACAGCCACGACAATCAGATCGAATTCCTCATGCCGAAAGGCCTCGGCGAGGCTCTCATGCCGCGCATCGATGATGCCCAGGCAACGGGCCCGCTCAAGATTCTCCTTGCTCCTGCCAACACCCGAGATGCGCTCGACCAAACCCGCACGCCGCATGGCCCTGGCCAACGAGCCTCCGATCAGCCCGACACCGATAATCAGCGCATGCCGAAACCTCAACCCACTCATACCTGATGAATCTCCAGATTCTGGGCAATAGAGGCCAGCGCATCCATCAGGCGATCATTCTCTTCAGGCCTGCCTACTGTGATGCGAAGATAGTCGGCCATGCCATAGGGCCCCAATGGCCGGGGAATCATCCCCAAGGCTTCCAGTTCCTGGGCGATCTCAGCAGCCTTTGGATGCCGCAATAGCACGAAATTGCCGTGACTACGGCCACCAAGCATCCCCAATTCATCGAGAAAGGACTCCAGCCTGGTCCGCTGTTGCTTAACGGCTTCCACGCCCTTGATCATCCACTCCTCATCGTTCAGGGCGGCCAGCGCCGCCTGCTGGGCCAGCACATTGACATTGAACGGCTCACGGAAGCGATTGACGATCTCGAGCAGTCCTGGACTGGACACCGCATAACCGATCCGGCATCCAGCAAGCCCATAGGCTTTCGAAAACGTACGAGTGATAACCAATCCCGGATGGGACAGACGCTGCCAACTATCCCCAAGCAGATCAGAGACAAATTCATGGTAGGCCTCGTCCAGAATCACGACGACATCCCTCGGCAAGGCATCCAGGAAACGCTGCACGGTCGCTGCATCGTGCACGGTGCCCGTGGGGTTGTTCGGATTGGCGATGCACACCACCTTCGTGCGTTCATCCACGGCCTCGGCCATGGCATCCAGATCATGCGTCAGACCATCGGGCTCGGGAACTGTATGCGACTGTGCCCCTGCAGCCTGCGCAGCCAGCGCGTACACGATAAAGCCCCGCTTACTGCTCACAACCCGATCACCGGGACCTGCGAAGGTGCGGATTACAAGCTCGAGCACCTCGTTTGACCCATTGCCAGGCAGAATGTGATCCGCGGAAACGCCATGCCGCACTGCCAGTGCTGTCTTGAGCTCTGTGGCATTACCATCGGGATAACGATGGACCTCGCCCAAGGCCCGGGCCATGGCCTCGCAAGCCGCCGGCGAGGGACCGAATGGATTTTCGTTTGAGGCCAGCTTGACCGCTTCGGCAATGCCCCGCTCCCGCAACAATTGCTCCAACGGCTTGCCCGGCACGTAAGGATGCAGTGCCGCTGCTTGGTCAACGGCGCGCTTCAACCAGTCCGGTTCTACGCTCATGGTGACTCCTTATCCAAAGCTACAATGGCCTGGAAACCGGGTAGGATCCCAAAACCCTGATAAATCCGCCCTCCATGGCGGCGACCTCATTGATAGCCTCGCGAACTCGCTCATCATCCCTGTGTCCTCGGATGTCTGCGAAAAAGACATATTCCCACAACTTTCTTTTCGAAGGCCGGGATTCGATGCGCGTAAGCCCAATTCCCCGCTTGGCGAACGGCTCAATCAAACGATAAAGCGCCCCGGGCATATCCTTAACGGACATCAGAAGTGCCGTCTTGTCTTCTCCGGAGGGCGGCGAATCATGACGACCGATCACGAAGAAACGGGTCGTGTTGTCATGATGATCCTCGATGTTCGGCGCCAATACCGGTATGCCGTGCCGTTCAGCGACCTCCATGGGTGCAATGGCTGCCATGGCCATGCCCCTCTGATCGTCTTCCCGGCATTCAAGCAGTTTGGCCGCCGCCTTGGCCGTGGATTCCGTTTCGATCAGCACTGCGTCCGGACAGTGTTCCTGCAGCCATCCATGACATTGGGCCAGCGCCTGAGGATGGGAATAGATCACCTCAATGGCCGCAACATCCGTGGCCCAGCTGAGCAACTGATGATGAATGGCAAGCTGAATCTCAGCGCAAACAGAGACATTGCGCTCAACCGATGCAAACAGGTCAAGCGTCTCGCCAACCGCTCCCTCGAAAGCATTCTCGACAGGTACGACACCATAACTTGACCTGCCCGATTCAACCTCATCAAACACCAGCGCTAGATTGGCACAGGGCTGATAGCGGGGAAGTGAACCGAACTGCCGGG
>RFGS01000114.1 GCA_003695905.1 Zetaproteobacteria bacterium
CCTACGACGGATGATCATGCTGCTGATCGCCAGAGCTGGCGAATGCCGGAACTGACATATCCGCAAGACAATCCATTCAGCGAAGCGAAATATGAGCTGGGTCGTATGCTTTTCTTCGACCCCAGAATCAACCGCGAGGCCGTCTCCTGTGCCCGATGCCATCACCCAGGCATGAACTGGGCCAACAACCAGGCACGCACACTGATCAATGGCAAGGTACTCCCCCGACATACCCCCAGCCTGATCAACGTGGCTTACAATCGAAGCTTTTTTTGGGATGGCCGTGCCAAAACGCTTGAGGAATGCATTGCCCAGCATTTTGGGGGCATGGACATGCCAGACATGGCTGATGATACGGTAACCCGCGTACGCCTCATCCAGGGATACGAGCCATGGTTTCAGAAGGCCTTCGGTGCAAGGGGCATCAACGCCCAGACCATCGCACAATCCCTAGCCACATTCGTGCGTGGCATCATTGTTAATGATTCGCCCTTTGATCGCTGGGTTGCTGGCGATGATGAAGCTTTGTCCTCATCTGCCAAAAGAGGATTCGCGCTTTTCACGGGCAAGGCAGGCTGTGTCAAATGTCATACCCCTCCTCATTTCAGTGATTTTTCCTACCACCGCACGGGGACCAACAGCATTGATCCGGGGCGTTATGAAATAACCGGCCGCGAAGAGGACCGCAATGCCTTTCGCACCCCTCAGCTACGCCAAATTGCGGAGACAGCCCCATACATGCACACCGGCCAAAAAGCGACCCTGGCTGATGTCATACATTTCTATGAATCAGCCGGCGATGTTCGCTCCCGCGGACAGGAGCTGCGCGCATTCAAACTCGATGAACGCGAAACCAAGGACTTGATCGCCTTTTTGAAATCCCTGAGCGGCACACCGGTGCGTGCGGAGATACCAATCCTTCCCGCCTTGCGAACGCACTGAACGCTGGGTCATTGCATCTCCAGCGCCTGCCTGACTCGCTCATGCACAATTCGTCCGTTTCGGACATTGACGCCCCGTGCCAACTCGGGCGAAGCATCAAGGGCCGATTCGAGGCCGCCAGCCAACAACCGCAAATACGGAAGGGTTGCACGGGTCAAAGCCTGCGTACTGCTTCTTGCCACGCAGGCAGGCAGGTTGGGCAAGGCGCAATGAATCACGGACTCCTCGACATACACAGGCTCGTCATAGCTGGTCGGATGACTGGTCTCGCTTACACCACCCTGATCGATGGCGATATCCACGAACACAGAACGTGAGTTCATGCGGCGAAGATGCTTTCTGCCAATGAGTCGAGGGGTTCTGCCACCGGGAACGAGTATCGCACCGATAAGCACATCGCACCCCTCGACGAAAGCAGTCAAATCAGTCTCCCGTGCAACAAAGCCACGCACACCACAAGAGCTTTCCAAGGCCGCAAGGCGCGTCGGCTCCTGATCAAGAACCCGGACATCGGCACCCATGGCTGCAGCCACCCGAACGGCCTGCTCACCCGCATTGCCTGCCCCAAGCACAGCCACACGAGCCCGATCGATCTCTGGCAGACCGCCGAAAAGAATACCCCGCCCTGGCACCGAGACATCATTTTCAAGCTGCAGATAATGGGCGGCAAGCTGCATGGCAACTCGACCTGCCACTCGACTCATCGGTGCCAGCAGAGGAAGTCTTCCATCGTCGGTCTGCACGGTTTCATAACCGATGGCGCAAACCCCTCGGCTGACAAGCTGCTCTGCAACTTCGGGCATGGCCGCCAAATGCAGATAGGTAAACAGAATCTGGTCACGCTTCAGCAGATCGAACTCCGGAGGCAACGGCTCCTTGACCTTCACGACAAGCTCCGCCTGCCAAACCTCCTTGGCATCGGGAACGACATAAGCACCAGCCTCGCGGTATTGGTCATCATCATAACCAACATCACGGCCGGCATGCCGCTCCACAAGAACGACATGACCATCACCGACCAAGCAGGCGACACCTTCGGGTGTCATTGCCACCCGATGCTCACCATTCTTGATTTCCCTGGGCACTCCTATGCGCATGCTTCTGCCCCCCACTACCTTCGCATCCCCTGCCAGAGACACAAACCCATGAACGCTCACTGACATTGTGCCAGATGGGGAACATAATGCCAGATGCACATCCGGCATCCGACTATAGCCACCTGTTTGCGGCCGCCGCATGCTCACCCCAACCGTTGCTGCTTAGCACCGCCGCGAACAGCGAAACAGACAACGCATGGCCCTGCCGCAATCGACAAAATCATTGTAGCCTTGCGCCGATGGATAACAAACGCGACACGTTGTTTGCCAGCAAGACCATGGCACGATTCGGTTTTAACCGCGAGGTCGCCGAGGTCTTTGATGACATGGTCCGGCGATCGGTTCCCGGTTATGCCCTGACCTTAGACATGTTGGCCGTGCTTGCGAGTGAATATGCCCCACAAGGCCGATATGTCTATGACCTTGGCTGTTCAACCGGGGCGGGCGTGGCGGCCATGCTGCCATCAATTCCTGATGACCGTTTGGTCATCGGCGTGGATCGTTCTCTGGACATGCTTCGACAAGCCCGGCCCCTGCTGCATGACAAGCGCGTACGGCTAGTTTGCGCAGACATCCGCGAGCTTGATCTGCGCGATGCAGGATTGATCGTCATGAATTTCACGCTCCAGTTTGTCCCACCGAAAGCGCGCCAGAGTCTGCTACGCGACATTCACCAGGCCCTGAATCCGGGCGGTGCATTGATCCTTTCCGAGAAGATCCGTTTTCGACAGAGCTACGAGGAAGACTTCCACGTCAGACATCACCATGCATTTAAGCGCTTGCAGGGATACTCGCATCTGGAGATCAGTCGTAAGCGGGCAGCCTTGGAAAGAGTACTCGTTCCTGAGCCCCTCCAGACTCACAGACTACGTTTGCACCGGGCCGGGTTTGCCCGGGTATACACCTGGTTTCAGTGCTTCAACTTTGCATCGCTGATTGCCCTCCGATGATCAAAGACTTCGTGCGTCGGGAACAGAAGGCCTTGGCCAGGTCCCTGCGAGACAGACTCCCTCACGGGATAGAGCTTTTGGAGCAGGCAATGGATCAGGGATGGCGAAAGGCAGCCAGCCATGGGGACTGGCCCAGATGGGAACAGGCCATCAGGCAGCTACCCAGCAATCGGGAACATACGCTGCAAGCAGACGAGGACACCGTGCGCCTTGGCCCTCCCCACCCTGACCAAGCCTTTATCCGCCAGCAGTTGCTGGAGCTCCATCCTTGGCGCAAGGGACCTTTCTGTCTGTTCGGCGTGAACATCGATACCGAATGGCGTTCGGACATGAAATGGCGCCGCCTTCAAGCCGCCCTACCTGAGCTCGAAAACAGAACCGTGCTCGACATCGGCTGCGGATCAGGATATCACCTGTGGCGCATGCATGCCCGCGGCGCCGTAGCCATCGGCATCGATCCGACCCCTTTGTTTGCAGCCCAGTTCATGGCCTGCAAACGGGCTGCGCCCGGAGCCGAGGTGTTTTATCTGCCCACGGGCATCGAGCAGTTTCCCGATCTTGGATCAGTTTTTGATGTTGTATTCTCCATGGGAGTGCTCTATCACCGCAAATCTCCGATCGACCATCTTGAACGCTTGCGCTCGCTGCTGAAGCCCGGAGGACATGCCTTTCTGGAAACGCTGGTTGTGGAAGGCCGTGAAGAC
>RFGS01000115.1 GCA_003695905.1 Zetaproteobacteria bacterium
GTAGTCTACCTCGATCTGCTGATCGGTCTCGCGCAGTTCCTTGACCTTGCGGCAGGCATGAAGCACGGTGGTATGGTCACGCCCGCCGAAGGCCTCGCCAATCTCGGGCAGGCTGTGATTGGTCAGTTCCTTGGCCAGGGCCATGGCAATCTGGCGCGGACGCGCGATGGAACGGCTCTTGCGCCGCGACAGGAGGTCCGAAGTGCGGATCTTGAAGTAGTCGGCCACCGTCTTCTGTATGTTGTCGATGGTGACCAGCTTGTCCTGCAGGGCCAGCAGGTCGCGCAGGGCCTCCTTGGCGAATTCCAGCGTGATCGGCTTGCCGGTGAACTGGGCATTGGCGATGACCCGACGCAGCGCCCCCTCGAGCTCGCGCACGTTGGTGCGCAGCCGCTGGGCAATGAAAAAGGCCACCTCGCTGGGCAGCTCCACACCAGACTGCTCCGCCTTCTTCTGCAGGATGGCCACCCGGGTCTCGAGCTCGGGAGGCTCGATGGCGATCGGCAGACCCCAGCCAAAGCGAGATTTCAGGCGCTCCTCCAGACCATCGATCTCCTTGGGGTAGCGGTCACAGGTCAGGATCACCTGCTGCTGCGACTCAAGAAGGGCATTGAAGGTGTGGAAGAACTCCTCCTGCGAGCGCTCCTTGTTGGCGAAGAACTGGATGTCGTCAATGAGCAGGGCATCCACCGAGCGGTAATGGCTCTTGAAGGCGTCGATGGCATTGTGCTGCAGGGCCTTGATCATGTCCTGCACGAACCGCTCGGAATGCAGATAGACCACCTTGGCATCCGGCCTGGCAGCCAGGATCTGGTTGCCAATGGCATGCATCAGGTGGGTCTTGCCGAGCCCGACACCGCCATAGATGAACAGGGGATTGTAGGCATGGCCCGGATTGTCGGCGACCTGCAGGGCAGCGGCCTTGGCCAGCTGGTTCGACTTGCCCTCGACGAAATTGGCAAAGGTGAAGTTCGGGTTCAGATTGTTGCGAAACGCCGGCCGGCTGGGTGCCGGCTGGTTGCCGTTGTCCTCGGGGGTCGAGGCAGCCTGTGCCTCCGGCTCCCCCACCGCCAGGCTGACATTGAAGTCCGGATTACCCGTGATCTGAACGGCAATCTGCAGGATATGCTCGAAGAAATGGTCCCGCACCCAGTCCATCACGAACCGGTTGGGTGCATACAGCGCCATGCCATCCCCCTGCTCACGGGCATGCAATGGCCTGATCCAGGTACTCAACTGCTGATCCGGGATCTCGGCCTGCAGCCGGTTCAGGCACTGTTGCCAGATGGACGAAGACATCTTTGAATAGGACTCCACGGGCGGAATGACGGCAAACCTGGCGACCCTTGACGGGCATCCAGGTTTGCCGCAGGCTATGCCGCTCCATGATACTTATCCACAGGGGCATGCCGCAAGATGTTCCTGAACCTTTCAGGATGGTCACGGCCTTCCGTATCTAACTTGGCATGAATACTGAAGACAGAATTTTCGTAGCGGGCCACCGGGGCATGGTGGGCTCGGCCATTGTTCGCAAGCTTAAGTCCCGTGGCTTCCGGAACATCATCGTGGCGAACAGGGAAGAGCTGGATCTGACGAATCAGACAGCAGTAGATGACTTTTTCAGAAGGGAAAGACCCCAGTATGTATTCCTGGCTGCTGCCCGGGTAGGGGGTATACATGCAAACAACACGCGGCCTGCCGATTTCATCTACGACAATCTCATGATCGAGGCCAATGTCATCCATGCCGCCCACAAACATGGAGTGGAACGGCTGCTGTTTCTGGGGAGTTCATGTATATATCCCAGAGAGGCCCCACAGCCGATGAAGGAGTCAGTCCTGCTGACCGGCCCTCTGGAACCGACCAACGAGCCTTACGCAATCGCAAAGATCAGCGGAATCAAGTTGTGCGAGTCCTACAATCGGCAGCATGGTACGGATTTCAGAAGCGTCATGCCCACCAATCTATATGGTCCGGGTGACAATTTCGACCTTAATGCAAGCCATGTCATACCGGCACTGATAAGAAAGTTTCACGAGGCCAAGGTATCAGGTCGGAAAGAAGTCGAGGTCTGGGGCTCGGGCAAGCCTCGCAGGGAGTTCCTTCATGTAGACGACATGGCAGATGCCTGCCTGTTCGTCATGGGGCTGGATGCCGATACTTGGCAATCCCATACCAGTCCAATGTGTTCGCACATCAATATAGGGACAGGAAAAGACATAACAATCGGGGAACTCGCTAGAATGATCTCCGATGTAGTCGGATTCGAGGGCTCAATAATACAGGATCCGACAAAACCGGATGGTGCGCCACGCAAGCTTCTTGATGTCAGCCTGTTGGATAAACTGGGGTGGAAAGCGATTATTGGCCTTGGAGAGGGGCTTGAACAGACATATCGCTGGTTCGAGGAAAATCGGGATAACATCCGGCAATAGGCATGCATAGACAGGAATCCATCGGATTATGAAGAAGGCACTGATCACAGGAATTACCGGGCAGGATGGCGCTTATCTGGCTGAATTCCTGCTTGACAAGGGTTATGAAGTACACGGAATAAAAAGAAGGACCTCACTTTTCAATACGGACAGAATAGATCATCTCTATAAAGACCCGCATGAAGACGATGTCAGGTTCTTTCTGCATCATGGAGACATGACTGACTCATCGAGCCTTTTGCGCATCATCCAGCAGGTACAGCCTGATGAAATATACAATCTTGCTGCACAAAGTCATGTAGCGGTTTCATTCGAGGAGCCGGAATATACAGCCAACTCCGACGCCTTGGGCACCCTGCGCGTGCTCGAAGCCATTCGTATCCTTGGCTTGGAAAAAAAGACTCGCTTCTATCAGGCGTCCACTTCAGAGTTGTATGGAAAGGTCCAGGAAATCCCTCAAAACGAAAATACACCGTTCTACCCCCGGTCACCCTACGCTGTGGCCAAGCTCTATGCCTACTGGATTACAGTCAACTATCGAGAGGCCTACGGCATGTATGCCTGCAATGGCATTCTGTTCAACCATGAAAGCCCCATGCGCGGCGAGACCTTCGTTACCCGCAAAATCACCAGAGCTTTGGCGCGTATCAAGCTTGGCCTGCAAGACCGACTCTACTTAGGCAACCTGGATGCCAAGCGCGACTGGGGCCATGCCCGTGACTATGTAGAGATGCAATGGCTGATGCTGCAGCAGGATCAGCCGGAAGACTTTGTCATAGCCACTGGCGAACAATACAGCGTACGCGACTTTGTCAACGCCGCTGCCGAAGAGCTGGGGATGAAGATCCGATGGGAAGGCGAGGGCGTGGGCGAGAAAGGCTACTGGGAGAACCCGCCGCAATCTTCCAAACTGCGGGGCGAACAACCTATCGTCGCCGTCGACTCCCGGTACTTTCGTCCCACCGAGGTCGACACATTGCTAGGAGACCCCACCAAGGCCAAGGAAAAACTTGGTTGGACACCGCGCACTAACTTCAAGCAGCTGGTCGCCGAGATGGTGGTGGAGGATCTGAAAGAGGCGGAGAGGGATCAGTTGTGCAAGAGGGGAGGGTATCAGGTTGCGGTGCGGAGGGAGTGAGTTTGTGTCCATGAGATTGCCGATCAACTGTTTGGCGTATTTGAGCCCCTGCTCTAGGTGCATGACCTTGGAATCATCGGCACCATGCTGCAGCGCTGCCTAGCCGTCTTCAAGAAACCCGTCTCGACACCACCGCCACCGACTTGTCGGTCTCATGGCTCAGTGTATTCAGATTCTTACTTCGAAGCAGCCGCAGATCGGCCTCCAACATGTGCTTTGCCGATTCGAGGGAAACCAAGGCAATGATTAACAGGCTGTTGAAAAACACCTCAAATCAGGGAAGATATTCCTGAACGCATTTACCGACCATGATATTGAGGATGCGAGGCCCGGATATCCAACAAGACAC
>RFGS01000116.1 GCA_003695905.1 Zetaproteobacteria bacterium
GGTGTTCATGGGGGATGTTGGCGCCCTGTCTCTGGGAGGGGCCTTGGGCTTTGTGGCCTGCGCCGTTCATCAACAGTTTCTGCTGCTCATCGCTGGCGGTTTGTTTGTGCTGGAAGCCGTATCGGTCATGGTGCAGGTGGCCAGCTTCAAGCTGACCGGCAAACGCGTTTTTCGCATGGCGCCGATTCATCATCATTTCGAGCTCAAGGGCTGGCCTGAGCCGAAGGTCATCGTGCGTTTCTGGATCATCTCGATATTGCTGGCGCTGATTGCGCTGTCCACGTTGAAGATCAGGTGATGCAGATGGGAGAGGTGCGACGCTTGAACGAAACGACGGTGGGCATCATCGGCATGGGCAGGACTGGTCAGGCCGTTGCCCGCTTCCTCAGACGCCGTGGCGTGCAATGCATTGGATTTGATGAGCATGTGAAACAGGCCAGTCCAGACCTGATCGAGCTGCGCAGGGGGAGGCTGGAGGCGGCAGACTTTTCCGATTGTGATGCGCTGATTGTGAGTCCGGGCATCGATTGGCGGCATCCGGCGCTCGAACGCGCACGCCGCATGGGCAAGGAAGTACGCGGTGATCTCGATCTTTTCTGCGAACACTTCCATGGGCAACTGCTGGCCGTGACTGGTACGAATGGCAAGACCACAACCGTCACACTGATTGCCACACTGCTAGAGGTTCTTCCCGGCGGCATCGAAGCAGCTGGCAACATCGGTCGCCCGATGCTTGATGTGCTCGATGCCGGCACGCCGCCCGCACGTGTTGTGTTGGAGTTGTCGAGTTTTCAGCTGGAGCGCTCCAGCAACATCCACCCTCGCTGGGCAGCCTTGCTGAACGTGCAGCCTGATCATGCCGACATGCATGCAGATATGTCGTCCTACAGCGCGGCCAAGTGTCGGCTGTTCATGCATCAGGGCAAGGGTGACCGCTCCCTGCTGCCACAACAGGAAGAGTGGGATGCGCTGCAGGCCGAGCTGGAGGCTCGCGGAGTAGATGTCGGGCGCTTCGGTCATGATCATGGCCAGAGTGGGCATCTTTGCGCAGGCCTGCAATACGACGAAAACGGATGCTCGGTGTTTTGGACCCAGAAAGGCGAACGGCAGTGTGTCCCTGCGGACAGGCTGCGCATTCGTGGTATGCATCAGCACATGAACCTGGCTGTGGCCGCCCAGGCCGCAGCCGATTATGGCGTCTCGACATCGGTCATCAGCCTGGCACTGGAGACGTTCAGGGGGCTTCCCCACCGCATGCAATGGATCGGTCATTTCGGCGGTCGCGACTGGTATGATGATTCCAAGGCCACGAACCCGGATGCGGCATCTGCCGCCCTGCAATCGTTTGACCGCGTGCTGTGGATTTGTGGGGGGCTGCGCAAGGGACTGGCCCTGGATGCATTGATCGGGCCTGCATCGAGGCATGTGGCTCATGCCTATGTGATCGGGCGCGACATGGAGGCCTATGCGGACATGCTTAAGCATGCCGGCGTGCCGTTTACCAAGGCCGGGCGGCTGGAGCAGGCCGTGCAGCTGGCCGCAGCCCATGCGGAACCCTTGCCTGTGTTGCTCAGTCCGGCCGCTGCGAGTCAGGATCAGTTTGAGGATTATGCTGAACGCGGCAAGGCCTTTGCGGCGGCTGCACGCAAGGTGGAGGCGGCATGAGGCGGCTGGCGGCTCCAGACCCGATTTTGCTGGGCGTTGTATTGGTGCTCATGATCTTGGGCGCCCTGATGGTTTACAGCGCAAGCCTGAGCGTTTCCGAGGTGCGCTATGGCAATCCCTACCACATCACCGAACATTGGCTGGTCTACATGCCGCTTGGGCTGCTCATCATCCTCGGGCTGTCGCGCATTGATGTGATCTGGTGGCGGGCCATGGCTCTGCCCATGCTGCTGGTCGCCTTCGCAATGATGGTGGCCGTCCTGATCCCCGGTCTGGGCAAGGAAATCAATGGGGCGCAGCGGTGGTTTTCATGCTTCGGGATCACGCTGCAGCCGGTTGAACTGCTCAAGCCTGTGGTGATCCTGTACATGGCCTATTACATGTCCACGTTCCCGGAGCGGCTGGGGCGCTTTTCCACAGGACTGGCCCCGATGCTCGTCGTGCTCGGCCTGTCTCTTTTCCTGTTGATGCTGCAGCCAGATTTCGGCAGTTCGGCGTTGTTGTTTGGCGTTTGCTTTTGTATGTGGTTTGTCGGCGGCGTGCCGCTGCGCCACCTGCTTGGCCTGTTTGTGAGCTTTGTACCGTTTGCTGCCCTTGCTGTGGTGCTGGAGCCCTATCGCATGCAGCGGCTGGTCAGCTTTCTCGATCCTTGGAGTGATCCGTTTGGCAGCGGCTACCAGCTCGTTCAGTCCCTGATTGGCTTCGGCAGTGGCGGCTTGTTCGGGGTTGGGCTCGGACAGGGCGTCCAGAAGCTATTCTACCTGCCTGAGGTGTTCACCGATTTCATCAGCGCAACGCTGGCCGAGGAGCTCGGTCTGGTTGGCGTTCTGGGGCTTATTGGTCTGTTTGCCGTTTTGCTCGGTCGGGGGCTGTATGTCTCCCTGCGCGAGGAGGCGGCCTTCCAGCGCCTTCTGGTGCTTGGATGCGTCATGGCCATGGGGCTGACTTTCTTCATCAATCTGGGCGCGGCCATGGGCATGCTGCCGACCAAGGGCATGCCTCTGCCATTCATCTCCTATGGCGGCAGTGCGCTGATCGGCAACAGCATCCTGGTCGGGCTCGTCTTGTCCGTACAGCGTCATCGTCCGCAGAACGCCCGCAGGAGCAAGGCATCATGAGCGCGAGCGGGATGCTGGCCATTGCCGGCGGTGGCACGGGAGGCCATGTGATGCCTGCGCTGGCCCTTGCCGAAGGGGCACGCAAGCGCTGGCCCGATCTGCATGTTCAGTTCATCGGGGCTGAACGCGGATTGGAGGCCAGCTTGCTGCCAGCGCGAGGAGAAAAGGATGTCCTGCTGTTGGGCATGCATGGTGTCAAGGGCGCCGGTTGGCGCCAGCAATTGAGGGTTTTGCTCTGGGAGCTACCCTGTGCGGTCAGGGCAATCCTGCGTCATTGGCGCAAGCAGCGTCCCAACGTCGTCGTCGGCGTGGGCGGGTATGCCAGCGCTTCAGGTGTCATAGCCGGACTGATCGCCAGGGTGCCCATCGTGCTGTATGAGCAGAATGCCGTGCCGGGCCTGGTCAACCGCCTGCTGTCCCGCGTCGCCGACAAGATCATGCTCGGCCTGCCGGGGGGAGAGCGTTTCTTTGCTGCGCGCAAGTGTCTGTTGACGGGCAATGTCGTTCGTTCATCCCTTCATGGTCTGCTCTATAAGCCGCACGATCCTCCCTGTCTTCTGGTCATGGGTGGATCGCAGGGGGCCCGTTTCCTGAACGAGCGCATGCCACAGACCTGTGCCCGGCTGATGTCGATGGGCATGAGCTTTTCCGTGCTGCATCTGGCAGGCCGCGACGAACGAGAGGCCGACCGGGTACGCGAGGCCTACCGGAAGGCCGGCCTTGAGGCGAAGGTATTGGGTTTTAGCGATGACATGAGAGCAGTGTACAGGCTGGCGGATGTCGTCGTGGCCCGTTCGGGAGCCATGAGCGTCAGTGAGCTGGCGCTGTGCGGCCTGCCGGCATTGTTCGTACCTTTTCCCGCCGCCACACATGATCACCAATATCACAATGCGCGCGTTTTGGTCGACGCCGGAGCGGCGTTGGTTTGCAGACAGGAACAGGCGGATAGCGAGCGGTTGGCGGACATGCTGGCTCCGCTGTTGCGTGATCCTAAACGGCGCAAGGCGATGAGTCAGGCCGCGCTGGTTGCTGCGGTGCCGGATGCCATCGAACGGCAGCTGGCGGTCCTTGAGGCCTATCTGCACGCTGAGGAGGCCGCATGAAGCAGCGCATTCAGCACATTCATCTGACCGGCATTGGGGGCATCGGCATGAGCGGTATTGCCGAGCTATTGCATAACCAGGGCTTCACGGTGCAGGGCTCCGATATGAACGAGAACGCGAATGTTCGCCGCCTGCGCGAGCTTGGTATCGTCGTAAGCATCGGTCATCGGGCCGAGAATATTGCTGGAGCCGATGTTGTCGTTGTCTCCAGCGCGATTGCTGCCGACAATGTTGAGATCGTGGCTGCACGGGAGCAGGGCATCCCTGTCATTCCAAGGGCCGAGATGCTTGCCGAGCTCATGCGCATGAAACAGGGCATTGCCATTGCGGGAAGCCATGGCAAGACGACGATCACCTCCCTGATCGCCCACGGTATGGAGGCGGCCGGCCTCGATCCCACGTATGTCATTGGCGGTCGCCTGATCGCCAGTGGCAGCAATGCGCGCCTTGGGGAGAGCCCCTGGTTGGTCGCCGAGGCGGACGAAAGTGATGGTTCATTTTTGCGCCTTTCGCCAATGATCGCCGTGGTCAGCAATATCGATCCCGAGCATCTTGATCACTACGGCAGCTTCGATGCCTTGCTGGATGCGTTTCGACAGTTCGTGAACCGGGTTCCTTTCTATGGTCGGGTCGTGCTGCATCACGAACATCCGCATGTAGCCGCCTTGCGTGCGGATCTGCACAAGCCGGTCACCACCTACGGATCAAGCGCGCAGGCCGACCTGCATCTGGTGGAGAGCACAAGCGATGCCAGCGGACAATTCTTCACGGCCGCCATGGCGGATGGAACCGATCTCGGCCGATTCAGGCTGGCCCTTCCTGGCAGGCACAATGCAGAGAATGCGCTTGCGGCCGTGGCCGTATTGCTCGATCTGGGCATTGATCTCGAGGTCATCCGCAGCGCCCTGGCGCGTTTCGAGGGTATCCAGCGGCGCTTCCAGTGCACGGCCCTGGGGCCGGGAACCCTGATCGATGATTACGGGCATCATCCGCGCGAGGTCATGGCCACATTGGCGACGGCCAGGCGTTGTTGGCCGGATCGGGAGATCACAGTCATTTTTCAACCGCACCGCTACACGCGGACCAGGGATTTGATGCAGCAGTTCTTCGGTGCATTCGATGATGCCCATACGGTGGCCCTGCTGCCCGTGTATGCAGCTGGAGAACCCCCCATCGAGGGAGCGGACTCCAGGGCTATCGGAGAGGGTA
>RFGS01000117.1 GCA_003695905.1 Zetaproteobacteria bacterium
CCAGCGTGTCGCCTTCCTTCTTAAGCCAGCGCACGATCTTGCCCTCGGTCATCGTCGGTGAAAGCTGGGTCATGTAAACGTCAATCGGCATGGATCACCCCGTTTCCTTTTCACTCATCAGTGTCATGTTCAGGCCCGACCCAGGCAGGCGCGGGCAGCCTCAACGATCTCGGCCACACTCGGCAGGGTCATGCGTTCCAGATTGGCCGCATAAGCCATGGGTACATCCTTGCCCGTCACGCGCAGCACAGGCGCATCGAGATCGTCAAAGCCCTTCTCCATGATGCGGGCTGAGATCTCCGCACCAATACCGGCAAAGCGCCAGCCTTCTTCGATGATCACGCAATGGTTGGTCTTGGCCACGGACTGCAGGATGGTTTTTTCATCGAGAGGACGGATCGTGCGCGGATCGACGACTTCAGCACTGATGCCCTGCTTGGCCAGTTCTTCGGCAGCCTGCAGTGCAAAGCCTGTCATGCGGGAATGCGCCACCAGCGTAATGTCCGTGCCTGGGCGCTTGATATCGGCCTTGCCCAGCGGGATCGTGTATTCACCGGCTGGCACGTCACCGACCTCACCGTAGAGGATCTCGTTTTCTATGAACACTACCGGGTCATCGTCGCGAATGGCCGATTTGAGCAGCCCCTTTGCATCAGCGGCGCAAGACGGCATGACGACCTTCAGCCCGGGTATATTGGCCATCCAGTTTTCCAGCGATTGCGAGTGTTGAGCGGCTACGCGCGCGGCCGCGCCACCAGGGCCACGGAAGACCATGGGTACCTTGTACATGCCGCCCGACATGTACAGCATCTTGGCTGCTGCATTTACGATCTGATCCATGGCCAGGATGGCAAAGTTCCAGGTCATGAACTCGATGATCGGGCGTAAGCCGGTCATGGCCGCACCGACACCGAGCCCGGCAAAGCCGAGTTCGGTGATGGGCGTGTCGATGACGCGCTTGGGGCCGAAACGATCCAGCATGCCCTGACTGACTTTATAGGCTCCGTTGTATTCGGCCACTTCCTCGCCCATCAGAAAGACGCGATCATCGCGCTCCATTTCCTCGCACATGGCCTGATTCAGTGCTTCACGGTAGGTAATCTTGTTCATGTTCAGTCCACCTTGCCCGGATAAGGATATGCGTCGTTGATCGGAGATGCATACACATCGGTCCAAAGCTCGGCGGGATCGGGCTCCGGCTGCGCCTCGGCTTCCTTGGCAATGGCATTGACCCGCTTCTTGATTTCACGGTCCTTCTGCTTGAATTCGTCCTCGGTGGCCAGCCCGTTCTCGATCATCAGGTTCTCCAGCCTGGCAATCGGATCACGGCCAGTGCGCCATTCGTCGACCTCCTCCCTTGTCCGGTAGGTGGCCGGATCGGACATTGAATGACCGCGATAACGATAGGTGATGGCCTCCACCAGGATGGGCCCCTGGCCCGAGCGCGCATGTTCAATGGCCTCGCTCATATGCCTTTCCACGGCCAGTACATCCATGCCGTCGATCTGCATACCTGGTATCTTGAAGCTGATCCCGCGCTTGAACAGGTGGGTTTCAGCCGAGGCACGATCGAGGGAGGTTCCCATGGCATACTGGTTGTTCTCAATGACGAACACGATGGGCAGCTTCCACAGCGCGGCCATGTTGAAGGATTCGTAGACGCCTCCCTGGTTGATGCCGCCATCTCCCATGATGCACAGCGTCACGCGTCCATCCTCGCGATACCAGGAAGAAAAGCCTACGCCCAGACCGATGGGCACCTGCTCGCCGACTATGCCATTGCCGCCAAGAAAGTTGCGTTCGATGTCAAACATGTGCATCGAGCCGCCCTTGCCCTTCACCAGGCCGCCGGCTCGACCGAGCAGCTCGGCCATGACCGCAACGGGGTCCGATCCGCGCGCCAGCACATGACCATGATCACGGTAACTGGTCAGCACATAGTCCGTCGGCTTTGAAGCATGTTGCATGCCCACGCAGACTGCCTCCTGACCATTGCACAGATGACAGAAGCCGCCAATTTTCTTGAGTCCATAGAGCTGACCTGCCTTCTCCTCAAAACGGCGAATGAACAGCATCATGTCATGCATTTCATGCAAGGTTTCCAGCGAGTAGTCCCGCCCCTCATGGGCCAGCATGCGGGCCTTTTTCGAATCATCCTTGGTTGCCATGGAGCCCCCTAAATGAACTGGTGCGCCGCGAATCATGCCGCAGCCCATGCATGGCAGCAACCGGCAGCGCGTCAGATGATCGTTTCAGGCCAGGCCGATGCCCAGGATTTCGCGCGCCTTCAGGCATGCCTGCGTGCGATTGCTGACGCCAAGCTGTCGCATCAGAGCAAACATGTACTGTTTGACCGTTCCCTCGCTCAACCCAAGGGCTTGGGCAATTTCCCTGTTTGATAAGCCGGTGGCCAGCTGGATCAGCAACTGCTCCTGCCTGGCGCTGAATTTCCAGGGTTTGGCCGTAAAGGCTTCGCGCGGGATGTATGCTCCGCCTTTCAGGACCAGGTCGATGGCCGACAGCATGACGGAAGGCTTGGCGGATTTTGTCAGGTATCCGTTGCATCCCGCCTGAAGGCAGGCGCGCATGACCATCGGGGATTCATTGGCTGAGACGACCAGCATCTTCACATCGGGGTACTCCTCGGCAAGCCTGCGAATGCTCAGTACGCCCTGCATGCCAGGCATGTTCAGATCGATCAGCATCAGGTGAACATCG
>RFGS01000118.1 GCA_003695905.1 Zetaproteobacteria bacterium
CTGATGGGTGGGAAGTACGGCCTGGAACCAGCCATCTTCTTCCGGCTTGCCAAAGCGCTGACAGAAATCGACGAGGTAAGCATAGAGTCGGTGCGGCACATCCATACTGCTGATCCGCTCAAGAATGCGGCTGGTTTTTCTCAGGCGGGAAACGACCTCGGAAAGCAGCTTCAGGGTGATCTTGGGCTGTTCCATCAACAATGGGGTAAGATCCCGTCTGCTGATCTGGGCAAGCCTTGAGTCTTCCAGTGTGGTGACCGTGGCTGATCTCGGTTGTTGATCCAGCATGGCCATCTCACCAAAGAAGCTTCCCTTGCCCAGCAACGCCAGGACGATTTCCTTTCCATCGAGAGAATAGGAAGAAATCTTGACCATGCCATCCAGGACGATGTACATCGAGTCACCTGGTTCGTCTTCATGAACGATGATGCGTTTTTTTTCGACGTGTCGGGTTTTGACGATGCGTTCCAAGCTTTGAAGTTCTTGTTCGTCCAATTCAGAAAACAGCGGAATGCGCCGCAGAATATCACGCATTGGGTTCTCCCGTGCGCATGATCTCGACGGGCCATGTTGCGAGCAAGCGGTTGCCAAGATGCGGACGCATGGTTTCGATGGCCATGTCGATGGTCTCGGGCTGATCAACGGCTTCAACAAGCAAAGGAAGCTTGTTGGAAAGGGAGAGAAAAGATGCCGAATGAACACCATGGCTGCCAAGGCCCTCGATGGCGCGGGTCACCGTCACTCCGGACAGTCCGGCCTGCCTGCAAAGATCAAGCACGGCCTCCAAGGCGGGTCTGCCATCAATGCGATCGGATTCCGTAAGATAGATGCGCAGGCATTTTCCAGGCTTCATGTTTCCCCTCCAAAGACTGGTGCCGGGAGCGGGAGTCGAACCCGCACGGACGATTCCGTCCTCGGGATTTTAAGTCCCGTGTGTCTACCAATTCCACCATCCCGGCCCGAGGTCCGGAAATGATGCCAAGGAAAAGGGGAAGGGCAAGCAGCCGTTGTTTTCAATTGATATCGCGAACTGTGCTTATCTCTGCTATGTTCACGCCAGATGTTCATGTAGGGGAGTGCGAATGAGAGCCGGAGAGGAAACGTTTTTGGGCAGCGACTGGGCGGTACTTTGCGATCGGCTGGAGCGTCTGCTCAAGCGGCGATCCCGTAGAAAGCATCCGGCCTTTTCCCTGCTCAGTCTGGGTATTCGTGATGCCGATCATTACTACACGGCACTTGGGGAGGCTAGGTGGCGGAGATTGCTGCGGCAGGTTGGTCAGTGTATCCAGGGGAGCCTTCGTGCAAGCGACTATGTGGCCACATTAGTTACTGACAGCGAATTCAGCCCAGTGATGCATGGCGGTCGCTTCTTCATGTTGCTCGAGCAGCCTGGAGGTTTGCTCGATGTATGCAATGTGGCTCAGCGTGTTCGCAGTGCGGTTGGAGAGGCTTCCTTTACCATTGATGATCAGGTGTTCAAATTCCAGCCGGTCATTGGCATCGCTCTTCCAGACGCTTCAGTTGTGTCCGGGCGGCAACTGATCGAACGGGCCATGCAAGCGGAGATGCTGGCAAGGAAAGAAAAGGATGAGGAAACGGTGCGCCTGTTCGATCCGGAAATGCAGCGAGAGGCCATGCGGAGAATCCGGCTGGAGGCTGAAATCAGGAAGGCGCTCCAGAGCGATGAGTTCACGGTGTTCTTTCAGCCCATTGTGGAGCTGGCTTCTGAAGAAGTTGTCGGCTGCGAAGGGCTGGTTCGCTGGAAACATGGGCAGAAAGGCATGGTGTCTCCAGCCGAATTTATTCCCTTGGCCGAAGAAAGCGGTCTGATTGCCGATATCGATCGGCAGGTCTTCGGGAAAACCTGCAAGATCTTGAGTCATTGGAGGCAGAGAAGGGATTTTTTTGTCTCTTTGAATGTGTCCGTGAAGGAGTTTGGTGACCGCTGGTCATCCATGGTCGTCGAGTCATTCAGGAGCCGGGACATCAGGCCTGAGAACGTTCACTTCGAATTGACCGAATCGCTGTTTCTCGGGGATACCGAGCAGGCCATCAGATTCATGAAGCAGGTGGTCGCGGAGGGCGGCAGTTTTGCCATCGACGATTTCGGCACGGGCTTTTCATGTCTTTCATACCTTCGTCGGCTCCCGGTGAAATATCTGAAGATCGACAAGAGCTTCATTGACGACCTGGCTACAGACAGAAGAGCCTGTGAGCTTGTTGATGGCGTCATTCAAATGGGACATAGGCTGGGCATGGAAATCGTTGCCGAGGGCGTCGAGAATGTCGAGCAGGTTGAATTGCTGAAACACTTGGGCTGCGATTGTGCCCAGGGCTTCTACTATGGTAGGCCTGCACCGGTGGAGGAGTGTCATTGGCTCTGATTCAGAGCCTATCCTTCTTTCTTCTTAAGTGGGCAAACACGCTGATTTCATCCTGTTCGATCCCATGTCTCATCGCATAGTGCCTGCGAAAGTCATCGTTCAGAACGCGTAGAAAGGGATTGGTTTGAAGTTCCAGGCCTATGGTTGACGGGATCGTCGGTGATGCTTTTTCGCGGCATGCCCGGGCCTGCTTGAGGCGCATGGACAGTGCCGGGTTGTCTGCATCCACACGGGACGCAAAGGCGAGATTGGCCAGGGTGTACTCATGAGCGCAGTAAACCCTTGTTGGTTCGGGCAGGCGAGCAAGACGCTTCAGGCTTGACCACATTTGTTCTGCTGTGCCCTCGAAAAGCCGCCCGCAACCGGCGCCAAACAGGGTATCGCCACAGAAAAGGGCATCCTCAATGAGGTAGACGATGTGTCCTCTGGTGTGCCCCGGGGTTTCGATGACTCGGACCCTCAGGCCGCCCAGGGATGTCGACGGTTGTTCACATACGGTAAGATCCAGACCGGGGATTCTTTCTTTGTCTTCGGCCGAGCCGATGATCTTGCAGCCAAACATCCGCTTGAGCTCGAGGTTTGCCCCCGTGTGGTCCCAGTGATGATGCGTGTTGAGAATGTAATCTGGTTGTCGTTCAAGTTGCTGGCAGGCATCGATCACAGGCACGGTTTCTGCAGGATCAACGACAAGACATGAAGTGCTATGCCGTGGAAGGATGAGGTAAATGTAATTGTCTTGGAGAGCTGGCAGCTGGGCGACCTGGAAGCTAGTATGATCATGCATCCACATGCCCCCCATGATAGGGCATGAGGCATTGATGATAAACCCATGCTGGATTTAGGGTGGTGCCCGGGCGTCAACTTGCTATGATTGTGCTGAGTTCAATCCATTGAGGAGGATCGTCGACAATGAGTGTACTGGTTGGAAAGCAAGCCCCTGATTTTACCGCAGCAGCGGTCATGCCTGACGGATCGATCAATGAGTCGTTTTCGTTGTCTGATTACGCTGGCAAGTATCGCGTCCTGTTTTTCTATCCCTTGGATTTCACCTTCGTGTGCCCAAGCGAGTTGATCGCCTTCGACCATCGAATCAAGGAATTCGAGGCTCGCGGCGTACAGGTCATTGGCTGCTCGATTGATTCGCAATTCACTCATCTTGCTTGGCGCAATACCGCGATCGAGGATGGCGGCATCGGACCGGTCGCCTATCCGCTGGTGGCTGATGTCAAGCACGAGATCTGTCGCGCCTATGACGTGGAGTTCGAGGAGGCTGGCGTTGCGCTGCGCGGCTCTTTCCTGATTGATCGAGATGGCATCGTGCGTCATCAGGTGGTCAACGATCTCCCGCTGGGGCGCAATATCGATGAGATGCTTCGCATGGTTGATGCATTGCAGTTCCATGAAGAGCATGGCGAGGTTTGCCCGGCCGAATGGGAAAAGGGCAAGCCGGCCATGAAGCCGACGCCGGATGGTGTTGCCGAGTTCCTGGCCAAGCATGCCGACGAGCTGTAGGGAAGGTGCCCGCATGGGCCGTTGAAAAGGGGCGGCACTTGCCGCCCCCTTTTTTGCCTTTGCAGTTGCCGATTTGCCACTTTTGTTCTAAGGTGCAGGCAGGTTCCATTATGTGGAAAGGCTTTACTGGACTAGAGACAAGGGAGGAGAACTGATGAAACGGTGGATGGTTTTGGCGGCTGCCTGCCTGATGGGAGCGTTGCAGGCCCAGGCTGGGGGCTTTTTTATTGGTGAACAGGGGGCAAGGGCGCAGGGCATGGGTGGTGCCTTTACAGCCGTCAGTGATGATCCGACAGCAGCTTGGTTCAATCCTGCAGGGTTGGCTTTCCAGGATGGGCTGTCAGGCACGATTAACGCTGATGTGATCGTGACCAACAATGAGTTTGTCGACACATTTGGGGTTGGAGGCCCGGCAGGTCGGGGATACAAGGCCAAGAGGGGCAATTTCTTCATTCCCCATGGCTATATCGCATACAATCGTGATGATCTTCCTGTTGCTTTTGGGTTGGCCATCAATGCTCCGTTCGGTCTGGAGACCGATTGGTCGGGTTCTGGGGCCCCGTTCAGTTCGCTGTTTGTACCGGCCCCGTTGCGTCCCGCCACAGTGACCTTTTCGCGCATCCAGATGGTCAACGTCAATCCGTCGGTTGCCTTCAAGGTCTCCGACACCTTCTCGCTCGCCGTCGGGGCTACCTATTACAATGTCATGAATGCCGATCTGAACAATCCATTCTTTCGGCTTGGTGGCAGCGGTAGTGGTTGGGGCATGAATGTCGCAGCCCTTTACAAAGGGGACAGGCTCAGTCTTGGCGCAAGTTATCGCAGCCAGGTGAAAACTGATTTGTCCGGCGTGGCGGTTTACCCGCTTGGCAACGCCCCCTTGCTGCCACCTGGCTTCTCCACACCCGGAAATACATCAATCACCTTTCCGGACATGCTGAATCTCGGTATCGCCTACCAAGTCAGTGATGAGGTGCTGCTGAGCGCGGATGTCGACTGGGTGAACTGGTCAACCTACGACAGGCTTGTCATCACACAGCCAGCGTTGGGGCCGGCAGGCACGCTGGTAGCTGTGCGTAACTGGAATGCAACTGTCGCTTTCCGTCTCGGCATGGAATGGTCCTTTGCAGCGAATCAGCGTCTCCGTTTGGGTTATGTCTTTGATCCAACACCGATCGATGCCCTGTATTTTGAGCCTCGCGTGCCCGGCAATGATCGCCAGCTGTTCAATGTCGGTTATGGTTATGCCTTTGATGACGCCACATCAGTCGATCTGGCCTACAGCTATGTACTCATCTCCGACCGCAATGAAATCGGCTCGCCCGTACCTTTTTACAACGGTAAGTATTCAGGGGATGGCCATGTGTTTGCGGCATCCCTCACGCATCATTTTTGAGGGGTATCGTTGCGGCCATCAAGCGCATAAAGGGGGGCTTTTGCCCCCTTTTTTGTGTGCCAGAAAAAGCTGAATCCTCACCCAATGAGGATGGTAACGGGGGAAACTCATGGAGCTTGTGATCACGCTTGCCTGCATCGTTCTGGGACTGTTGATCTTGCTGGCCCGGGCACAGCTTTCCTGTCGCATGTGGTTGGGCGTTTTAGTCGGTGCCATTGTGGTGCTTGCATGGGCCGGCATGTCGCTGCTGATGGTTATTCTGCTGTCTTTGCTCGTCCTGGGAGGATGGTTGGTTCTGGGCAGGGAAGCGTTGCGTCGTCGATGGCTGAGCAGACCCCTTTTTGTGCGTATTCGTCAGATGCTGCCCCCTATGTCCGAGACGGAAAGGCAGGCGCTGCAGGCGGGAACGACATGGTGGGAAGGTGAACTGTTCCGGGGTTCACCGGATTGGCGAAAGCTTCATGAGGTTCCTGCTCCAGTTCTCAGGGATGACGAGAGAGCGTTCCTTGAAGGTCCGGTCGAGGAACTGTGCGCCATGCTTGATGACTGGAAGATCAGTGATGAATTGCGCGACTTACCGGACGAGGTCTGGAATTATCTCAAGCAACATCGGTTTTTCGGTCTAATCATCCCCAAACGATACGGCGGTCTTGAGTTTTCGGCGCATGCGCATTCCTTGGTGCTGCAGAGGATCGCCAGCCGCAGCGCCGCCGCAGCAGTGACAGTTATGGTGCCTAATTCGCTTGGACCGGCCGAACTGCTGCTGGCCTATGGAACAGAGCAGCAGAAAAACCATTATCTCCCGAGGCTTGCTTCTGGTGAGGAGATTCCATGCTTTGCTCTTACCAGTCCGGTTGCCGGGTCCGATGCTGGGGGCATCACAGATTATGGCATCGTCTGCGAAAGGGAGTTTGAGGGAGAACGCACGCTCGGGCTACTTCTGAACTGGGAAAAGCGTTATATCACATTGGGTCCGGTGGCGACTGTGCTCGGTCTTGCATTCAAGGTGTTTGATCCGGACCACTTGCTTGGAGAACGTGAAGAGCTGGGGATTACCTGTGCCCTGATTCCGACTTCCACGCCCGGTGTGACGATTGGCCGGAGGCATGATCCGCTGAACATTGCCTTTCTAAATGGTCCGAACAGCGGGCACGATGTGTTCATTCCGATGGACTGGATCATTGGCGGGCAGGACATGATCGGTCATGGGTGGCGCATGCTCGTGGAGAGGCTTTCGGTTGGACGAGGCATCTCGCTTCCTTCACTGAGCGTGGCCGCAGGCAAGCATGCCGCCCTGACGTGTGGGTTGTATGCACGCATTCGTAAACAGTTTCACCAGCCCATCGGTCGCTTTGAGGGGGTACAAGAAGCACTGGCCCGCATCGGGGGTATGACCTACATGATGGATGCGGCCGAACGGCTCACGACCAGCTCCCTCGATCAGGGCGAACGCCCGGCGGTCGTGACGGCGATGGTCAAGCGTTATTTGACCGAATCGATGCGACAGGTGGTCAATGATGCAATGGATGTCCACGGAGGAAGAGGTATTTGCATGGGACCGTCGAATTATCTTGGACGTTTGTATCAGTCCCTGCCGGTGGCCATCACTGTTGAGGGAGCCAACATCCTGACGCGCAGCTTCATGATTTTCGGGCAGGGTTCAGTGCGTTGTCATCCGTATTTGCTTGAAGAGATGGAGGCTGTTTCTTTGCCGGATGAAGCGGCCGGGCTTGAACGCTTTGACAGGGCCTTGTTGGGGCACTTGGCTTACACGACACGGAATGCGGCACGTTCCTTTGTCTATGCCTTGAGTGCTGCATGGCTTTCCCCGGCTCCTGCTGATGCCGGGAGAGGGGTATATTATTATCGTCAATTGGCCCGATTCAGCGCCTGTCTTGCGATTTTGGCGGATCTTGCGCTGTTGAGCCTGGGTGGGGCCTTGAAGAGAAAGGAGTTTCTTGCAGGCAGGTTTTCTGATGTCATGGCCAGTCTTTACATGGCTTCATCGAGCCTGAAGCGGTATAGGGATGAGGGCATGCCGGATGCAGACTGGCCACTGGTGCGGTGGAGCTGTGAGTATGCATTGTATGAAGCCCAACAGGCCCTTGACGGTATTCTGAACAACTTTCAAGGGCGTCCATTGGCATGGATCGGGCGTCTTCTTGTTTTCCCCCTGGGACGTCCTTTCAGGCCGCCTTCGGACCAGTTGACCCATGAGGTTGCACAGCTGCTTCTTGAGCACGGGGATGCATGGGAGCGACTGATTTCAGGCGTATTCCGTTGTCGTGAGCCCGAGGATATCGTGGGCAGGCTTGAGCACGCGCTGGAGATGACACTCAAGGCTGAACCGATTGAACGGCGCTTAAAGGAGCAAGGGCTTCGTTTCCGCGGCGACTGTTCCTATCAGAGATGGATTGCTGATCTTGGAGAGCAGGGCTTTCTTGATGAAAGCGAGGTTCAATTACTCGGTCAGGCTTACCGGGCCATGCGTCGCGCGATCGATGTGGATGATTTTGCTCCGGATGCCTTCATCCGCAAGCCTTCAGGTAAATCATCCAGTGGTTGACAAGCCATCATGGCTCATTATGGTTCGCCAACCCGAATTGCGAGTCGGAAAGTTTTGTATAGCAGGAGTGGATGAAACGTGGCAAATCATGCATCTGCACGCAAGCGTGCTCGTCAGGACGCCAAGAAGCGCCTTTCCAACCGTTCCCAGCGCACGGCCATGCGAACGGCTATCAAGAAAGTCTTGCATGCGGTTGAGGCAGGAGACCGCGAGCGTGCAGTGGAAGCTTTCCAGCAGGCTCAGTCATTGATTGCCAGGGCAGGACGCAAGCATCTGATCCATCCGAATCAGGCTGCTCGCCGCATTTCCCGTCTCAATGCCAAGATCAAGGCGCTTGTCTGAGACCATAAGCTGATACATTGAACAGCCCGCCCATGAATTCCATGCGGCGGGCTTTTTTATGCTTGGTTTCCGTTCGGCAGTTTATAGCATGCCCGCATGTCCCACGAATCTCCGAACCAACAATTGTGTTTTTTGCGTGGCGTTGAGGCCTGGTCCGCGTTCAGACGAGAGAAATGTCTTGCCCGCTTGCGTGAAGCAGGTCTCAACGTCTCCGCTATTGAGGCACGTTTTCTCTATCTTGCCGAGTTCGATGGAGAATGGCACAGAGACGAGATCAGACGCCTTCGTCATTTATTGGGAGGCGATAGCGAGTTTTTTGACGGCTTATCACACGGTATGATGGTCGTGCCCAGGCTTGGGACCATCAGTCCCTGGTCGTCGAAAGCCACAGATATCGCCCAATTGTGTGGTTTGGAGCGCCTCAGACGCCTGGAGCGAGGGATTGTCTATGAAGTGCAAGGCCTGGACCAAGAGGGCCTGCGGACCGCAGCCGTCATGCTTCATGACCGCATGACAGAGTCAGTGCTGTATGATGCCAACGATTTGTCGGCTGTTTTCGCCCACCGACAGCCACTTCCACTGAATAGGGTCGATGTGCTCGGGAAGGGCAGGAGCGCTCTTGAAGAAGCCAACCGTTTGATGGGGCTAGCCCTGTCGAATGATGAAATAGATTACCTCATGGACAGTTTTGTGCGCCTGGGCCGCAATCCGTCCGATGCAGAGCTGATGATGTTTGCTCAGGCCAATTCCGAGCATTGTCGTCACAAGATCTTTAATGCCGATTGGGTCATTGACGGCGTGCAACAACCGCAATCGCTGTTTTCGATGATCAAGCACACGCACGAAACGCATCCCCAGGGGACGCTGGTCGCTTATCGCGACAATGCCTCCATCATCCAGGGATTCATGAGCCGGCGTTTTTATCCGGATGAGACAGGACATTACCGTGAACATGGGGATCAGACCCATATCCTGATGAAGGTCGAGACGCACAATCATCCGACGGCCATCGCACCATTTCCGGGTGCTGCAACGGGATCTGGTGGTGAGATCCGAGATGAGGGGGCCACGGGTGTCGGAGGAAAGCCAAAGGCGGGGCTCTGCGGTTTCTCGGTATCCAATCTGCGGATTCCAGGCTATGAGCAGGCGTGGGAGCTGGACCATGGCAAGCCGGACCGCATTGTGTCGGCCTTGGAGATCATGATTGATGGTCCCATCGGTGCGGCCGCCTTCAACAACGAGTTTGGTCGACCCAACCTTACGGGATACTTCCGCACCTTTGAGCAGGACATTGCCGGCACGCTTTATGGCTATCACAAGCCCATCATGATCGCGGGCGGTGTGGGCAACATCGATGCCCGGCACATCTACAAGAAAGAGGTGCCAGCCGGCAGCCTGATCATCCAGCTTGGGGGACCGGCCATGCTTATTGGCCTGGGTGGCGGAGCCGCATCAAGCATGGACGCTGGCGAAAACGCCGAGGATCTAGATTTCGATTCGGTTCAGCGCGGCAACCCGGAAATGGAACGGCGCTGCCAGGAGGTTCTCGATCGTTGCTGGCAGCTTGGAGATGAGAATCCGATACTGTTCATCCACGACATCGGTGCCGGTGGCCTGTCCAATGCCGTACCCGAATTGATCAATGATGCCGGACGTGGAGGCTGGATAGATCTCCGGGCTGTTCAGAGCATGGACCCGGGCATGACTCCGATGCAGATCTGGTGCAATGAAGCCCAGGAACGCTATGTGCTGGCTATTGCGCAAGATTCCCGACATCGTTTTGCCGAGATATGCAAGCGCGAGCGCTGCCCCTTTGCGATTCTCGGCACGGCGACCGACGATCGCATGCTGGATGTCTATGATTCATATTTTGACGATCATCCGGTGCGCATGCCGCTTGATGTGCTGTTGGGCAAACCGCCAAAAATGCGGCGCGAGGTTCGACGACTGCTGCCCGTGACCATCCCGTTGCCGAAACAACTGGACGATATTCGTGCAGCCGTGGAGCGTGTGTTGCGCCTCCCGAGCGTGGCAAGCAAGGAGTTTCTGATCACGATCGGCGACCGCTCCGTGACCGGCCTGGTGGCCAGGGACCAGATGGTTGGGCGTTGGCAAGTACCCGTTGCCGATGTTGGCGTTACGACGACCGACTACGTGCATTACCATGGTGAGGCAATGGCCATGGGGGAACGTACGCCGATTGCCACCATCGATGCCCCTGCGTCAGGACGGATGGCAGTGGCTGAAGCTATCCTAAATATTGCTGCGGCATGCATCCGTGATATTGGGGATATCAAGCTGTCTGCCAACTGGATGGCCGCCTGTGGCCATGAAGGCGAAGATGCCCGGCTGTTTGAGACTGTGCGCGCCGTGGCCATGGAGCTGTGCCCGTCGCTGGGAGTTTCCATTCCTGTTGGCAAGGATTCCCTTTCCATGAAGACCGTTTGGAATTCGGCAGAGGGGCCCCGGACAATGATTGCCCCCTTGTCGTTGATTGTGTCTGCGTTTGCCCCCGTTGATGATGTGCGGAACACGCTGACACCAGAACTGTGCTTGAGTGATGATAGCGAACTTTTGTTCCTGGATTTGGGAGCTGGCAAGCAGCGAATGGGGGGCTCTGCCCTGGCCCAGGTTTATCTGGCCACGGGTGAAGATGCCCCGGATGTGGATGATCCAGCTCGTTTGCGTGCTGCATTCGAATGGTTGCAGTCTCTTCGAGGCGAGGATCTTGTGCTTGCATATCATGATCGTTCCGATGGCGGTCTGTTTGTTACGTTGGCCGAGATGGCCTTTGCAGCACGCTGCGGATTGGATCTCGAACTGGCATCGCTTGGCGGAGAGCCCATGAAGGCATTGTTCAATGAGGAGCTTGGGTTCGTCATTCAGGTCAGGCAAGAGCAGCGGCGACGGGTCCGCGAGTTAGCCAGTGCCTATGGTCTGGAGGCATGCCTTCATGATTTGGGCAAAGTCCGTCAGGACCGTCGCTTCATCCTTCGTTGGAACGGTGCAATCCTTTTTGAGGATCAAATCTTTCGCTTGCAGCGCATCTGGGCAGAGACCAGCTTCCGCATGCAATCCTTACGCGATCATCCTGGATGTGCGCAGGAGGCCTTTGATGCCATCAGCGATGAGCAGAACCCCGGCTTGTATGCCGAGCTGAGCTTTGATCCTGCTGATGATATCGCCGCTCCTTACATTGCGAGCGGGCATCGCCCTCGTCTGGCAGTGTTGCGCGAGCAGGGCGTGAACGGACATGTGGAAATGGCAGCCGCCTTTGATCGGGCTGGCTTTGATGTCTTTGATGTGCACATGTCGGATATCGTCGAGGGGCGTGTCGGACTTGCTGGCTTCAAGGGGCTTGTTGCCGCAGGAGGTTTTTCGTTTGGTGATGTGCTGGGGGCCGGGCGCGGATGGGCCAGTTCCATCCGCTTTCATGAGCGTACCCGTGATGAATTTGCGAGCTTCTTTGCTCGCGAGGACACCTTTGCGCTTGGCGTGTGCAATGGCTGTCAGATGCTGAGTCAGCTCAAGGACATAATTCCGGGAGCTAGCCACTGGCCCGAGTTTGTTCGCAACCGTTCCGAACAGTTCGAGGCACGTCTGCTGATGGTTGAGGTGCTTGATTCACCATCCATCTTTCTGACGGGCATGGCCGGCTCAAAGCTCCCGCTGGTGGTCGCTCATGGGGAAGGCAGGGCCCGGTTCGAAAGCGAGGAAGATCTGGGTCGCGTCCACCGGGCGCTTCGCTACATTGGGCCTGATGGCTCGCCAGCTGAGAGCTACCCATACAATCCGAACGGATCGCCGGAAGGTTTGACGGGCTTTACGACGGCTGACGGGCGGTTCACCATCATGATGCCGCATCCAGAGCGACTGTTCAGAACGGTTCAATATTCCTGGCATCCGTCGTCATGGGGAGAGGACGGCCCCTGGATGCGGATGTTCCGTAACGCGCGTGTCTGGCTTGATTGAGTACATGTGCTTCCAGGGCGACGTAGCTACCTGTCCGTGGTATGCTTCGCATCATGAACGCATCCTGGCGTTTCATGCAATCCACCTGACTTCGGGAGTTTGATGTGCTTTATGTAGCAGTCCGGGCGGCTCGGCGTGCTGGTGATATCATTGCGCGTGCCTTTGATGAACGCGTACATTTGAAGGTACACGAAAAGACTTCGCGTGATTTCGTGACTGAAGTGGATGAACGGGCTGAAGGCATCATCATCCGCGAGATCCAGAAGCATTATCCAGGTCATGGTATTATTGCAGAGGAATCAAAAGTCCGGATCAATGCCAAGGCTGAGGTTCAATGGTACATCGATCCACTGGATGGCACGGCCAATTTCATCCATGGTTATCCTCACTTTGCTGTTTCCATTGCCGCCTGGAAGGGAGGAAGGCCATTGCTGGCGGTCATCCATGATCCGATTCGCAATGAAACCTTTGAAGCCAAAAACGGTAATGGCGCTTTTTTGAATCGACGTCGGCTGCGTGTGAGCACGACCGAGCAATTATCGCACGCCTTTTTTGCCTCCGGTCTGCCATCCTACCGAAAGGATCAGATCGATCTGTTTCAGCGCCGTATGGATCTGTGCATGAGGCGGTGCGATACCTATCGGCGTGGCGGATCAGCAGCACTTGACCTGGCCTATGTGGCGGCAGGTCGGATTGATGCCTATTGGGAGGCAGGCCTTTGTTCCTGGGATATTGCCGCTGGCTATCTGCTTGTGCAGGAGGCTGGTGGCATCGCAACCGATCTTGAAGGTCGCAGCCTGGAGCTGGAGAAGGGGGATATTTTGGCTACGAATGCACGGCTTCACACATCATTTGTACGACTGTTGAGCGAGGCGAGCAGCAGCTAGATGCCTTCCCTGTGAAGGATGAGAAAGATGGAAAAGCCTCCGAAGACGAGATTGGGCAGCCATGCTGCAAAAGCGGCGGGAAGCTGCTCCCCCACGGCAAGAAGGCCGCTTGCATTTCCGGAAACATAGTAAAGCAGTCCCACTGCAATGGATGTGATCAATCCCCATGAGGCGGCGCGCGTTCGGTTGCTGACATGGACGCACAGTGCCACGGCCAGCAAGGCCATGAACAGACACGCCAGAGGGGCTGCTATCTTCTTGTGGAAAGAGTATGCATACCCTTCCACCTTGAGACCGGCACGTTCGAGACTTGAGATGTACTGGCGCAGTTGCATGAGATCCATTTCATCCGGCTCTGGTGGCCGGGTTGCTTGGGGTGCAGCCTTGGATGCCAGGGTCATGAAATCGCGTCGCTGGATTTTCAAACCTGTCTGGTCCGGCGTGCTGATGAACACGTCGTGCAGAACCCACTCTCCCTGACCAAAGATCGCTTTCTGGCTTTCGATCTTTCTCAGCCAGTGTCCCTTCCCATCGGATTCCAGGATGACAATGGCAAATTGATTTCGTGCCAGGGGCGTGATTTTGACAAATCTATTGCCGTCTTTGAGCCATTGGACGACTTGCTCAGAATGGGCTTGATGCTTGATATAAACCCTTTCGATGTGTTGAAGTTGGTGGTTGGTGATCGGCGTGATCCACTGGCCAATGGCAAGGCTGAGTAGACCGGCAAGCAGTGAGACAGCTAGAACCGGTGTCACCAGCTTGTTGATGCCGAGTCCGGCAGCCCGGATTGCGATGATTTCGTTATGGCGCGACAGATCAATGAGATAAAGGCTGGTGGATACGAGGACCACGATGGGCATGAATTCTGCAATCATGAAAGGGGATTTGAGGGCAAGGTACTCGATCAGCAGCGGCAGCGTGAAGTCTTCCCCGAGAAAGCGGGTCTTGTCGAAGGTTTCAATGATCATGTACACGGCGAGCAAGGCGGTTAGTGTCGATAATGAACGTCTGAGGCAGCCGGAGAAGATCCAGTGAAAGATGATGGGCATGCGCGGGAATATAGCATCGGTCGCATACCCATGCACAGTAATGGGTGAAAAGTATCACGGCACTGCTACACTGCGCAGCTTTAAAGCACGGTCGGAGGTAAATCCATGCCTTGGAGTGATCCAAACCAGCAGAACAACCCATGGGGCCGGCGGCCGTCAGGAGGCCAGACGCCGCCCGACCTGGACGAAATGATTCGGCGTCTTCAGGAGCGGTTTTCCGGCGTTTTTGGCGGAGGTCCGGGTGGTGGACGGTCAACCCCGTCATGGAACAAGGGCATGATGGGAGCTCTTGTCGGTATCATTTTTCTGATCTGGGCTGCTTCGGGCTTCTATATGGTGGCTGCCGATGAAGAGGCTGTTGTCCTGCGTTTCGGCAAGCATGTCGCAACCAAGGGGCCTGGTCTGAACTGGCACTTCCCGTATCCGATCGAAACCGTGGAGAAGCTGCCCGTGACGCGTGTGCAACGTCTGGAAATCGGCATGAGGCGTTTTCCCGATGGAACCGTGCGAAAGCGCACGGATGAATCACTGATGCTGACCAAGGATGAAAACATCGTGGACATCTCGTTCATCGTGCAATACAAGATCAAAAATGTGGAAGACTATCTGTTCAACATTGATGCGCCGATGAAAACCGTGCGTGATGCGGCTGAATCGGCGATTCGTGAGGTCATCGGGCGCACGCTCATCGATGATGTGCTGACCTCCCGGAAGGCAGAGGTCGAAGTCGAGACCGAGAAATTGATCCAGAGCATACTTGATGGCTATGAGGCAGGCATTACGGTTACAACCGTGAAACTTCAAGATGTGCAGCCGCCGGAAAGGGTGATCAAGGAATTCAAGGATGTGGCTTCTGCCCGTGAGGACCGCGAACGTGCCAAGAACGAGGCCGAGGCCTATGCCAACGATATCATTCCAAAGGCCCGGGGTGAGGCCAAGAAGATGGTTCTAGATGCTCAAGCATACCGCAAGGATGTTGTAGAGCGCGCCAAGGGTGAGGCTCAGCGGTTCAAGGATTTGTTGAGGGAGTATCGCAAGGCACCGGAGGTGACGAGAAAGCGCCTGTATCTTGAGACGATGCAGGAAGTACTTGAGGGCATGGACAAGATCATTGTCGATCGCTCCGTGGCAGACAAGGTGTTGCCTTATCTGCCGCTGGATCGTCGCAAAGTGGAGGTTAAGTGATGACACCCAAACAGATGTTGCTCGCCATCGTGGCCATTGCTCTGATCGGACTTGTTGGTAGCAGTGCCTTCATCGTGGATCAGCGGGAGCAGGCCCTGGTGTTGCAGTTCGGCAATCCTGTCAAGGTTGTCAAAGAGGCTGGCCTGCACTTCAAGTTGCCATGGCAGAGTGTCAGCAGATTCGATCGGCGGCTGCTGGAAAGTGATGCTCCGGTCAACGAGGTAATCACGAAGGACAAGAAAACAATCCTTGTCGATAACTATACGCGCTGGAAGATCATTGATCCGCTCAAGGTCTATCAGGTGGCAAGGGACCAGAGGGGGGTTATGGCCCGCATGGATGATGTGGTACGCGGTAAGGTGCGTGAAGTGCTGGGTCAGCATACGCTGCATGAAATAGTGTCCGGCGGGGAGAATGCAAACCTGCGTGCCGAGCTGATGCTCAAGATCCGGGATCGAGCCGAGCAGGATGTTGCAGCATTTGGCATCCATATCGAGGATGTGCGCATCAAGCGTGCGGATCTTCCTCCGGAGAACTCCGATGCCGTTTATCAGCGCATGAAGGCCGAGCGCCAGAGGATTGCAAAGGAATACCGTTCCGAAGGTGAGGAGGCGGCCAAGGAGATCCGGGCCCAAGCGGAGAAGGAGCGCAAGATCATCCTGGCCAATGCCTATCGCGATGCGCAGATCATCAGGGGTCAAGCCGATGCCGAGGCGACGGCCATCTACGCCAGTGCGCACAAGCTGGATCCGGAGTTCTATGCCTTTCTGCGGTCATTGAACGCCTATCGGGCGTCTCTGGTGGACCAGACCCGGTTGATCATCACGCCGGGGTCCGAGTTCTTCCATTTCTTCGAACGGTCCAAGTAATCGGAGGATAATGCCGGCATGCGCGATTTATGGGCGGCTCTTGGCTTGGTTCTGGTCCTTGAGGGCGCCATGTATGCCCTGTTCCCGCAGGGTATGCTCGAGATGATGCGGCGCATGCAGGATGCATCTCCGGCTACATTGCGTCTGGTGGGCATTGCTGCAGTGGCCGTTGGATGGGCCATCGTCTGGTTCGTCAGGCATTAAAGCCTTTCCCAGGCATCCATTGAGGGCAGGTGGTCCTTGGTCAGCGTCTGGGCCTTTTCCTCTCCCACGAGCGCGGATAACGAATGATAGGATCGCTGCATCTTGTCTGCGACGCATTGGTACAGTGCATCGCGAAATGCCGGGTAACGTCGTTTCCATGCCAGTACGGACTCCTTGCGAATGGTCAGGAGCTTCAGTGGCGTGATCGCGGTGACTGTGGCGGCGTGCGGCATGTCACAGACCAGGGCGATCTCTCCGATTTCATCACCCGAGGTGGCCTTGGCCAGCACCAGTTTCCGATCCTTCTCCTCAGGGTGAGGGATGGAGATCTCGGCCTCGCCCTGCAGCACGAGATACATCACACCTTCTTCGCGTTGACCTTCCTGAAAGAGCTGCTCGCCGGCATCAAGGGAGAGAATGCGTCCATTGTGCAGGATCACTTCACGTACGGCTTGGGGAAGGACGGCGAACAGAGGGTTGACTGCTAGGGCGCTGGCAGCCACGCGTTGTTCTGCAAGCTGGCTGAGGGCCCTGAAGAAGCGCTCATTGTTGTCAAGAATCCTGCGCACGGCATCACCGGGGAGTTCATAAAGAACGCTGGATTCAATGGAAATGACGCTTGCACCTGCAGGGCTGCCGTAAAGGATGGAAGCCTCCCCGAACACATCTCCGGGCGTGATGGACCCCACCTCAATGATGCGGTCGCCATGCCTTTTGTTGACCTTGAGCAGGCCCTCATGAACCAGAAAAAGGGTCTCCGGACGCTGTCCTTCTTGAATGATGGGCACGCCGGGAAGATAATGCGTACGGCTCGCCATGGCCTCTAGGAAGGTGCGTTCATCTGGGAAAAGCACAGCGAGAATGGGAAACTGCTGGGCATCAATTCGGGTGGCGTCTTCATGTGTGCTCATGGGTCCCAGTATGGAAGCCAGATTCGACCCTCGCAAGTGATCCCGGCTTCGAGTGACTGGTTGCTTTGGTAGACGTGTGCAGGAGTGAATGCAATGGCATTGATGATCACGAATGATTGCATCAATTGTGCGGTTTGCGAGCCGGAATGCCCGAATGAGGCCATTTATGAAGGTGAGGAAATCTACGAGATTGATCCTATGCGTTGTACGGAATGTGTGGGGCATTTTGATGTTCCTCAGTGCCAATTGGTGTGCCCGGTCGATTGCATTCCGGTCCATCCTTCCTTCCGGGAAAGCAGGGAACAATTGAGAAAGAAGTACGAAGCCTTAACGGGGATGAAGGCATGAGCGGCAAGCTGCTGATCGTCTCCGGTCCATCCGGAGCCGGCAAATCCAGTTTGTGCTCAGCTTTGTTGGAGCGAAGCCCGAACCTTTATCTCGCGGTATCGGTGACGACGCGGCCTCCCCGCCCTGGCGAGAAGGATGGTCGAGAGTATCACTTCCTCAGCCGAGATGAATTCGAACGGCAGAAGGCCAGGGGCGAGTTCCTCGAATGGGCCGAGGTTCACGGACATCTCTACGGGACCAGGAAGAGCGATGTCCAGTCCATGCTTGAGGCGGGCCGAGATGTTCTGCTTGAAATCGATTGGCAGGGAGCAGCTCAGGTGGCCAGACAGCTACCTGATGCCATCCGGATTTTCATTCTGCCGCCCTCACTGGAAGCCTTGAGGCAACGGCTGGTTGCCAGGGGTCAGGATGACGAGGCGACGATTGAACGCAGGCTGTCAGCTGCCGAGGACGAGATGTCCCATGCGCATGAGGCTTCATATCAGATCGTGAATGATGATTTCGAGCGGGCCCTGGCGCAGCTGCTCCAGATTTACAATGAAGCCGCCGTGGCATGAGGTTGCCTTTTTGCTGTGACCGACTATCGTTAACCCCTGATATTGCATGGAGGTTCTATGGCTCGCGTAACAGTTGAAGATTGCATTCGTCACTATCCCAACCGTTTTGAAATGGTTCTGCTTGCTGCCAAGCGCGCCCGCCAACTGTTGCGTGGATTCCCGCGCCTTGGGAAGGATGAGGGGGACAAACCCACGGTTCACGCCCTGCGGGAAATCGGTGCTGGCGAAATCACCTGGGAACGGCTCCATGAGCTTGAAGAGCTTGAGCGTCGGCGGTTGGCGGAGACTGTGGACGAGCAAGACGCTGCCTGACGTAGTGTGGCTCACGCAGGTATCGATCGGGTGATTCGTCTGCCGTGAGCCGTATCTTTGAGATCACTGAACGTGTAGCATCATATTCGGCCAAGGCCGACATCGATCGTATCAATCGCGCCTATGTCTTTGCTGCGCATGCACATGCTGGCCAGACACGCGCGTCCGGCGACCCGTACATTGCTCATCCTCTGGCCGTCGCGGACATCCTTGCCAGCATAGGCATGGATGAAGCCAGCATCACCGCAGCGATCCTGCATGATACTGTTGAGGATACGCCGGCCACCCTGGAGGAGGTGGCTGCGCTGTTTGGCGAGGAGGTGGCCCGCCTTGTCGATGGCGTGACCAAGGTCGGGCAGATCCGGTTCAATTCGTCGGAACACAAGCAGGCCGAAAATTTTCGCAAGATGCTGATGGCCACGGCCAAGGATGTGCGTGTTCTGATCATCAAGCTTGCCGATCGCCTGCATAACATGCGTACACTTGGTTTCCTTCGCGAGGATAAGCGGCGTCGCATTTCAGAGGAAACCCTGCACATCTATTCACCTCTGGCCCACAGGCTTGGCATGCACTGGATCAAGCAGGAAATGGAGGATTTGGCCTTTTTGCATATTGATCCAGAGGCCTATAGGGCCATTGCCTCCAAAATGGAGGAGCGCCTGGACGAGTTGCACCGGACCCGCGAGCATCTTGAGAGTCTGATTCAGGAGGCCCTGAGCCGCCAAGGCATGAAGGCCAAGGTACAGGGGCGCATGAAGCATCTGTACAGCATCTATCAGAAAATGCAGCGGAAGCATGTCAACTTCGATGAGATCTATGATTTGGTGGCCTTTCGTATCATCGTCGATGATATCCCCTCATGTTATCAAGCCCTGGGTCTGGTGCATGGCCTGTACCGGCCGGTACCAGGCCGTTTCAAGGACTATATCGCCTTGCCTAAGCCAAATGGTTATCAATCGCTGCATACGACTGTCATCGGCCCGGAGAACTTTCGCATAGAAATCCAGATCAGAACTCAGGCCATGCATTCATATGCGGAGGAGGGCGTTGCTGCACATTGGTTGTACAAGAGCCAGGATGCCGATTCCCGGGATCGGGAAAGTTTCAAGTGGCTGAAGCGCTTGATGGATCTTATCCAGGAATCGGAGGATCCAAGTGAGTTTCTGGAAAACATGCGCTTGGACCTGTTTGTCCAGGAGGTGTATGTCTTCAGTCGCGACGGCGACATCTTTGCACTGCCAAGAGGTTCGCGACCGCTGGATTTTGCCTATGCCGTTCACACCGAGCTCGGGCATCACTGTATCGGCGTGCGCATCAATGGTGAAGTCGCAGATTTTCAACAGCGTTTGCGAAACGGTGATCAGATCGAGATCATGGTCAGTCCGGAACAGACGCCAAGTCGGCAATGGCTTCAGTATGTGAAAACACCAAAGGCTAGGCATGCCATCCGCCAATGGTTCCGACGTCAGGAGCGCGAGGTCAGCATGCGCATCGGACGGAAGTTCCTCAAAGAGGTTCTTGGCCGCAGCGATGTGCCCCAAACAATGTGCAAGGCGCTCAACTGTCGTTCACCTGAAGATCTGATGGAGAAACTGGGGCGTGGCGATTTGCCGATTCACAGATTACTGGAAGTGGTTCAGAAGAGTGAGTTGAAGGCCTTCAACATTCGGGGCGGACTTGAAAAAACGCTCATGCATGCGGCGACATGTTGCCATCCGATTCCTGGGGATCCGGTCTTGGGTCAGTTCAGGCGTGGACATGGCATGATTTTGCATCATCGCAAATGTCCCGAGATCAGAAAGGGTCGTGAGAAAGACTGGCTTGAAGTTCACTGGGAGGGGGAGAAAGGCAAGATGTTCCTTACCGGCATCGAGGTGCTCACCCGCAATGAGCGTGGCATGCTTGCCAAGATCACCCAGTGTATTGCTGAGCAGTCTTCCAGCATTGAGGACCTGAAACTTCACCAGCGACCAGGCTCCACCACCGAGCTCATCTTTCTGGTTAGTGTGGAGAACCGCAAGCATCTGGCAGATCTGCTTCGCAGCCTCAGGAGCGTTCCGGGTGTGGTCAGGGTGTCGCGTCGCAATCGGGTTGGCCTGCAACAAGGGCAGGGCGATGAAGGAGGGGTTTCTCGGGCGATTGGACAGACTTTGCGGGGTATATTCAGTGCGAGAAGAGTGCATGTGAAGGAGGACTCATGATGCAACCGGTTCATTCAGACAGGGCTCCTGCAGCCGTAGGGCCATATAGTCAGGCCATCGTGTGTGGGGGCATGCTGTACACATCCGGACAAATCGCGCTTGATCCAGACAGCGGAAATATGGTTGGGGAGGATGTCGGGACACAAACCAGGCAAGTCTTGAAGAATCTGCAGGCCGTGTTGAATGCGGCAGGCTGCACGCAACAGAACATTGTCAAGGCGACCATTTATCTTACAGATATGGCCGATTTTTCGGAAGTCAATACAATCTATGCCGAGTGGCTGGGATCACACCGTCCGGCAAGGTCGACTGTTCAGGTTGCGGCTCTCCCGCTGCAGGCCAGGGTGGAGATTGATCTGGTGGCATGTTTGCGTTGAAACAGGGACGCTGCCATAATAGATAGCGAGGCTGCTCCATGCAGTCCTCAAGTTCTGGGGATATCGCTGGGATGAAGCACGGCGTACCAAGGGACAGGATCTACAGGGCGTCTCTGGATGCCTTGGGTGGTTTGGCATTCTGGGTAGATGCGAACGGGCGGATCGTTGATTCGAATGCCAATTTCCGGGAAGTTATGGGTTATTCGCAGGATGTGCTCTCATTCAAGGATATCGGTGAGTTGGGGGAGCTGCCTTTTGGCGCTGACTGGCCAGACTTCTGGAACAAGGTACTGTGGGGGACAGCTCAACGACTGGAAGGGGTGCTGAAAAGCAGCAGCGGAAGGCGGATTGCTGTCCAAATGACATTCAGAACTATCGAGTCAGCTCAGGGGCCATTGTTGTTTGTCTTTGCAACCCCTCTGGATGTCAGTGATGAGGAGCACGCAGATCTTGTCCATGTCTACGAGACACAGCGCATTCTAGATGAGATCCTTCATGTTTCCCTGCAACCCATCTGCATGGAGGAAATGCTCGATCGAGCCCTGGATGTCATTCTATCCTCGCCGAGTTTTGCCCTGCTAAGAAAAGGCGCCATATTTCTCGCGAAGGGCGGTGAGACGCTATCGCTTGTGGCGCAGCGAGGCTTGCATCCGGCCCTGTTGAGTTTGTGCTCAACGGTGAGATTCGGCCAATGCCTGTGTGGATTGGCGGCCAGGGAGCACAAGGTCATTTTCACGGATCATGTCGATGAACGCCATGAGACTGTATATGATGGGATGACGCCTCATGGGCATTATTGCGTGCCCATTTTGTCCCATGGTGAGCTGCTTGGTGTCTTCAATACCTATGTTCCAGAGGGTTATGAACGCAGCGCCAGGGATGAAACCATGCTGGGTATGGTATCCAATGTCCTGGCCCTGGCCATTTGTGTACGCCGCAGCCTTGACGAACTGGAATATATGGCCCACCGGGATGCCTTGACGCATCTACCTAACCGCATGCTTTTCTATGACCGTCTTGAGCAAGCGATCGTTCATGCCAAGAGAAACCACCTTGGTTTGTCCGTGTTTTTCATTGATCTAGACCGTTTCAAACAGGTCAACGATGGCCTTGGTCATGAAACCGGCGATGCCTTACTGGTGCAGGTTGCCAAGCGACTGCTCTGTTGTGTGCGCGAGTCGGATACAGTGGCCAGACTTGGAGGGGACGAGTTCACGATGGTCTTGGCAGGCGTGGCCAACAGGGAGAGCGCCGGAAAGGTGGCCCGAAAGGTGATCCAGGCGTTGAAACGCCCATTCACAGTGCTGGGACATCAATGTCGGATCGGGGCAAGCATCGGCATTGCCGTTTTTCCAGATGATGGCAGCGGTCCTGAAGCGCTCGTCCGGCATGCGGACCAGGCCATGTACGAGGCAAAGAAACAGCGTCAGGCCTATGCCTTTTATCAAGGGGAAGTCTTCCAGGCATGAGCCGCCTGCCTTGTGAAGAGATCACCCTGGAACAATTCCAATCCATGGCGGAAGAACAGCTCGGGCTTCTGCCGGCGCATTTCCGTGATGCATTGCAGAATGTGGTGATCGTTGTCGAACGCCAGGCTGGAGAAGAGCAACTCGCAGCGCTGGATCTAGACGCTCCAGACGAGCTGCTTGGACTGTACCAGGGAGAGCCATTGCCGAGCCGCGGATCGGGCTATTCGGGACAGCTTCCTGATGTCATCCATCTTTATATGGATGCCATCATCCAATACAGCCGACAGGGAAATAAATTGCTTCCGGAGGCCATTCGGGAGGTTCTCATGCACGAAATCGGCCATCATTTCGGCCTTTCCGATGCGGATATGACAGATGTCCCCGGGGACTGATGCAGTTCGTACGCCTTACCTGACAAAACAAAGGGGGACGCCATGCGTCCCCCTTGCAAGTTCTATGGGAAAAAGGGAATTAGACCGCTTTTTGCACCTTGCCGGAACGCAGGCAGCGCGTGCATACCTTGATCCTGCTGACCCGCCCATCCACAATGGCACGGACCTGCTTCAGGTTTGGCAGAAAGCGGCGACGGGTCACGTTGTGCGCGTGACTGACATTGTTTCCTGACATCGGACCCTTTCCACAAATTTCGCAACGTTTGGCCATGACTGATACCTCCAAATGCGGGCCGCACTTTAGGGGATCGGCGCCTGCAAGACAAGGAAAAGATGCGGTATTTAACCTAACTATTGCACATAGTATTGAGAATGATTATCATTCTCATATGAAGAAGCGTTTGACTCCGCAACGTGAGGCCATTCTAAAGCTGATTGGCAACAGCGACCAACACTGGGATGCTGAGGGCATCGCTCATGTTCTTGCCAAGATGGGGTGTTCTATTGGCCAGGCCACAGTCTACCGAGGTCTGGCAGCCTTGGAGAAAGAAGGCCTTATTCGCGGCATCCAACTGGTTGATGGAAAGAAGCGTTATGAGCGGGCAGGCAAACAACATCATGATCATTTCGTATGCACGGCATGCGGTTCGATCACCGAGTTTTCCCATCCTGCCGAAGCTCAGATCTTCGAACATCTGTCCCGTGAAACCGGAGCTGTCATTCATGGCCATGAATTTGTTGTTTTCGGCTTTTGTGCATCGTGTAGGGAGGCTTCATGAGTGCTGCGTTCCTGATCGTCTTCCGAGAGATGCTCGAAATGGTGCTTATCCTTGGCATGCTGTCGGTTGTGTGCCGTGATTGGACATCCCGAGGCTGGATGACCGCTGGTTCCTTGATGGGGCTTTGTGGAGCATGGATTGTGGCATTGTTCATGGAACAGTTGGAAGGTGCCATGGATGGTGATGGGGAGTTTCTTTTCAACGCCGTGCTGCTTTTGTTGGCTTCCATGATGCTCGTTTTAACCTTGATCTGGATGAGACACCAGGGACTGGTATGGCGGCAGCGGACGCATGCTTTGTCTGACCAACTGAAAGGCGGCCGGATACCCGGGCTGCTCCTGGCCTTTTTGGGCTTCAGTGCTGTCATCCGCGAGGGGGCGGAGACAGTCTTTTTTATGTTCAGCCTATGGCATGAGCAGCAGATGCAGGCATTGTGGCTGGGAGCCATGCTTGGCGCTGTTGCCGCAATCCTGCTGGGTGTGGCTGTTTATCATCAACTGATCAAGGTTCGATTGAACACCCTGTTTGCTGTCATGTCTTGGCTGTTGGCCTTTGTCGCCGCCGGTCTGGCTTCGCAGGCGGTGTCCTACCTGGTTCTAATGGATTGGCTTCCGCCATTGATTGAGCATGTATGGGATATGTCGTCTTGGCTTCCGAGCGAAAGCATGCCGGGAACCGTGCTCAGAGTGCTCATTGGCTATGATGATGCTCCCAGTGGCACGCAACTGCTTGTGTTTGTCCTCTATCTGGCGATCACACTTGCGATGGTGCGGTGGACACAAAGCCAGGTCGCGAAACCCGCATCATCGAGTTCATGAAAGTTGGCGGCCATGGCGGCGGTTCAACTCTGCGGCCCGTAGCCAGCAAGCAGCGGAGGCTTCAGGGATGTTTCCCAGTCGCCATGTCCAGTTTCCGTGCAGCGTTCCAGGTGTATTGAATCTTGCTTCGGAGCCGAGCTCGAGCAGATCCTGCATCGGAATGACGGACAGTAGCGCGGGAGATGACAGGGCTGCTTCGATTAATGGCCAAGGCATCTCCTCATCCTTGCAGTGAAGATGCTTGAGCACACGTTGTCTTGTATCCTCATCGAGTTTGCGAAACCAGCCTAGGGTTGTGTCATTGTCGTGGGTTCCTGTATAGGCCACGGCATCGGGTTCATGGTGTTCGGGCAGATAGGGGTTCTCCGGGTTGCCGTCAAAGGCGAATTGAAGGATTTTCATGCCTGGAAGACCATATTTCTTCCTTAGGGCAATCACATCCTTCGTGATCAGGCCGAGATCCTCAGCAATAAGTGGCAGTCGACCCAGTCGTTTTTGCAGAGCTGCCAGCAGCCTATCACCCGGCGCTTTGTGCCAAGTTCCTTCTACGCCATCCTGGCGTTCTGCGGGTATGGCCCAATAGGCTGCCAGACCACGGAAATGATCGATGCGCAGCAAGTCCATACGAGCCATCTGATGCGCAATCCGACGTATCCACCAGTCAAAGTCCTGTCGTTCGAGTCGATCCCAGCGATACAGCGGATTGCCCCAGCGTTGACCGGTTTTGGAGAAATAATCCGGGGGAACACCGGCAACGTGTTCGCATTGCCCATCATCTTTGAGCGTGAATAGTTCCGGGTTGGCCCAGACATCTGCAGAGTCGTGAGCCACATAAATGGGCAAATCGCCGAACAGCAGCACTCGCTGTTCGGCAGCATAGTGTTTGAGCTTCTGCCATTGGTGTTCAAACACGAATTGCTCAAAGCAAACCAGTCGGAGGTCTTCTTCGTGATCGCGGGCAAACCTACGCAAATCCTTTTGGTCACGCTTGCGCAGCGTGGCGGGCCATTGCCACCAAGGTTTGTGGCGTTGACAGGCCCTGATGGCGGTGAACAAAGCAAAATCATCAAGCCAGTCCCGATGGTTTTCCAGGAACGTTTCGTAGGATTGGAACAGTTCAGGGTGCGAAGCTTTCTTGCTGAAAAAAGTGGCGGCTGCTCTGATGATGCACCGGTGGTGTTCCTCATGGCCCATCCCCGGTCTGATGGTTGATTCGTCAAGCAGCCCCATCCGGGCAAGTTCAAAAAGGTCGATATACTGCGGGTTGCCGGCAAATGAGGATAGGGACTCGTAGGGTGAGCCATGCTCATGGGTCGGACCAATGGGCAGGAATTGCCAGACAGAAAATCCCGCTTCCGACATGCGCCTGATAAAAAGGCGGGCCGCATGCCCCAGCCAGCCGCTTGCCCCGGGGCCTGGTAACGATGTCAGATGAAGTAGCACGGCCGAGCGCCGGGCGTCGATCCAGTCGCTCACGAAGCAGATCCACGACGCATGGTGCCACCGCCTTCGGCATCACCGCCACCCGAGGAAATGATTTCCTGCAATTCGGGTGGAGCTGGTCTGTCAATCAGGGAATAGAGTTTGCACAGGTGTTGCCGATACAAACGGTCAAAATCACGGACGACATCGCCTGGATTGTAGTCGCCGAACCACCAGCACCAGTCCGAGCCTTCGCAGATGCGCAGTTGCGCTTCTGCTGCCTCGCGCTTTTCTGGAGAGAGGTCTGGTAGGGCGGTATCAAAGGCCTTCTTGGCTTCAATCAGCAATTGCCATCCCCTTGTCTTGGCCGGATCACCGATCCAAGTGGATAGGTTCCCATAGACCCAGGAGCCGGAAACGAGGTGGGGCAGTTCATCCTTGGCCGGATGCGCGGAAAGGTAGTCGCTGAAGGTGGTTAGATCATAATCCGGATGTTCTGCAATCCGCTGATAAAGCTCGGTGAGGAAGGGGAGCGCGTTCTGGTCATAGTGTTCCCAGGCATTTTCGCCATCCATGATGATGCCCACGACCGGCGCATCCATGCCCTGGGTACGGTGCCTGATTTCAGCCAGCTCATGCATGAAATGATTGACGGCATCATGAGAATTCCATCGCGAATATTCAAAGCCGATCAGGTCGGAGAGACGATCGTCGCGGAAAAAACAGGTGATGGCATCATCACCTTTGCCAACGATCCATGGGTGATACAGATCTCGGTTGCCTTGCTGTTCGCGCAGGTTGTAGCGCAACGAATGGTGTAGGACCGCTTCACCGGTGGCGCACCAGCGGAAGCCCGCCTCTGCCAACAGGCGCAGCGTCTCTTCGGAAACAGCCCCTTCGGCTGGCCAGCAGCCGGCAGGTGTTTCACCAAATACCTTTTGGTGACTTTCCAGGGCCAGCGCGATGTGCATCCTGGCACGCTCTTCTCCACCGGGGTAGGGCTCGTCGGGGATGTCAGCATCCGGAACGGTTTCGCGCGCGCTTTCAAAGTTCAGCATCAGCGGGATGATCGGATGCGCATAGGGCGTGGTGGTCAGCTCGATTTTACGCTGGTCTCTCAGTTTCTTGTACCGTACCGGGATTTCATCCAGCAATGCTGCAATCAGCGTCAAAAGGTCGCGGCGGTCTTGATAACTGAAGTTGCGCCCCTTCTCGATCAATCGCCTGGCGACGAAACGTTGCTGACGAACGGTTTCGCCGAGCCATGCAAGATGGTACCAAGTTACCAGGTCGGTGAAGAAACATGGTCCGAGATAATCGATGGCCTCTTGGTTGCGCGCATGCTCAGCGATGTGCCACAGCCGACTGTAGTCGGGATACCGGTGAAGGTTTCGTTCATGGTTCAGGCGGAAGCAAGCCGTGAGCAGGAACTCTCGTTGGTTTCTTGAGTATTTGCCATCCGGGTGTGCCAGGGCATCCAACAGGGGGTCATTCAGCCGATCCGTTCGGCAATCGAGAAAATCTCGTAGGTTTCGCGCGTAGTCGGCGATTTGTTCGGTTAGTGATGGGACAAAATTGACGACAGCGCGGGTGCCAGGCACCTGTTCGATAATTTCCGCCATGTCCGTGTAATCCTTGATCGCGTGAAGGTAGACCCATGGCAAGTGATAATTGCCGGTGTCAGCTTCGCGGTAAAAGGGCTGGTGCATGTGCCAATAAAACACAACGGACAAGGGACGACTCATTGCTTCCTCCGTGGAAGTCGGATTGCCGGCCGGAGCCGGAAAGGGGTCGCCATTCTCGGTGATCATACCGAGCGTGCAAGTCGCGGTGGTCGATCAGAGTTCATGCAGCCGTTGGCCCATCATTTCCGGGGTGACGAGCACGATGCCGCCTTCGCTGACATAAAAACGACGGGCATCCTCCTCTGGATCCTCACCGATGACCGTGCCTTCTGGAATCACGGTTCCCTTGTCAATCACGCATCTGCGCAGTCGGCATTGCCGTTGGATTTCGACATCTGGCAGAATGACCGAATCCTCGACAAGCGAATAAGAATGGATGCGGACATTGGAAAACAAAACCGAGTGACGAACCTTGCAGCCGGTGATTAGGCAGCCGCCCGAAACCAGAGAATCGACGGCGAACCCGCGTCGGTCATCGTCATCGAAAACGAACTTGGCAGGCGGCAATTGTTCCTGGTAGGTCCAGATAGGCCAATTTTTGTCATACAGGTTCAGTTCCGGCTCGATGTTGGCCAGGTCGATGTTTGCTTCCCAGTAGGCATCAATCGTGCCGACATCGCGCCAATAACCTGGAGCGCCGGTATTTGCGTTCATGAAACGGAAGGCAAACACGTTGGCGCCGTCCGCAATGGCATTGGGAATGATGTCCTTGCCGAAGTCGTGGGAGGAGCCTGTCATGTCCGCATCTGCCTTCAGGCGTTCTCGCAGGAATTGAGTGCTAAAAACGTATATGCCCATGGATGCCAGGGCACGCCCCGGGTCACCCGGCATCGGGGTGGGGTGCTCGGGCTTTTCCGAGAACTCAATAATGCGCTGCTGTTGGTCCACAACCATGACGCCGAAGGCCCGCGCATCATCAATCGGTACCGGGATACAGCCTACAGTTATATCTGCGCCGTTGGCCGCATGGGCTGCGATCATTTTGCCATAATCCATCTTGTAGATGTGATCGCCAGCCAGAATCAGAATGTATTCAGGCCCATAATGACGGATGATGTCCAGATTTTGGTACACAGCATCGGCCGTGCCTGCATACCATCCTTCACTGACCCGCTGCTGGGCAGACAGGACCTCCAGGAATTCACCAAACTGACCGGAAAGAAAACTCCAGCCACGCTGCAGATGGCGCTGAAGCGAATGCGACTTGTATTGGGTGATGACAGAAATGCGCCGGATGCCCGAATTGATGCAATTGGATAGCGGGAAATCGATGATGCGAAACTTACCACCAAATGGAACGGCCGGCTTTGCCCGCCAGTCGGTCAGCGCCTTCAGTCGCGATCCCCGCCCGCCAGCCAGAACCAGAGCGACGGTGTTGGCCGTCAGCTTGCTTATGTTACGTTCCATGGTCAGTTGCATGCTTCTCCTCCCTGCCCAGTGGGGCTTCATGGAAAAAAGGCTAGCACGCCTGACGAAATATGACCATCCATGTTTTCCGTGAATTACCATGCTGTTTGACTTAATATTGGCGGACGAGAAGGGAGGTCAGGCATGACGATACGCACGGTTTCAACCCGTCCTTTTGATGGTCAGCGCCCAGGAACGTCAGGGCTGCGCAAAAAGGTGGCACTCTTCCAGCAGGAGCATTATCTTGAGAACTTCGTCCAGTCTGTTTTTGACAGCATAGGCGATGTTGCCGGCAAAACACTTGTGCTGGGTGGGGACGGCCGGTATTTCAATCGTCAGGCCATCCAGACCATTCTGCGCATGGCTGCAGCCAATGGGTTTGGTCGCGTGCTTGTCGGCCAGCACGGCATTCTGTCTAC
>RFGS01000020.1 GCA_003695905.1 Zetaproteobacteria bacterium
CCGTTATGGCCATGATGCGGGCGCAGAGGTTTCGCATATTAGCTTGCAAGTGGATCAGGGGAGATGGCATTTCTCGGGAGATGTGGATGGAGGTCGCCTTGATGCATGGGGGAAGGGAAGCAAGGGCGAACTTACGCTGAATGAAGTGCCGGCTGACGCCTGTTTCAAGCTGGTTGATTTGGAGGGCGCGTCCGGTGTTCTGTCAGGGCACTTGGGGTGGTCGGGTCAGGGCGTTGATGAATGGATAGCCTCTGGCACAGGCAAATGGCAATCGGCTGATGGTCGGGGTCAGCCGGGAACGATCAGTTTGAATATGCGCATCGGCTCATCGGGACGTGAGTTGCGCCTGAGAACCCGGCACTGGCCTGTTCACGGCTGGCATGGCCATCTGTCATCTGTGGGTATGGTGCATGTGAGCAAGGCATGGCTTGATACGGCAATCGAGTATCGGGAAGATCATGGAACATGGCATTTGCAGGGCGGAGAGGGAGGCTTGCGTGATGTGCGTGGTTCCGTTGGCGGAGAGCCCGAACAACGGCCGTTCCGGTTTGAATCACTCTCATGGACGTCCTGCGAGCTGGATGATCGGGGCAGGCTTGCATTGGCTGGTCTCGAGATTGTTGGTGGAGAGGTGTCGCTGCCTGTTGCGGCTGCTCAGTCTCAAGAGACGTCCTATACGATGCGGTTGTTTGCCAGTGATGTCAGTATCCGGGACATGGTGCTGCATTGGCATCAGGGTCAGCGTGTACTGAGCCTGCCCTTGCTCGAGGGCACGCTAGATATTGAGCCGCACATGATGGGATTTGATTTGGCCAGTCGGGATGACGTTCAGCCGCAATGGCGTGTTCAAGGACGGTGGGCGTTTAATCCGGCGATGCAGGTTCGGTCGTTCCAAACTGATATTCTAGGCAAGGGACTTCCGCTCCAGGAAATGATACCTGTGCTCAGTGCCGGCATGCCGGGATTGAAGGAATTGCCCCTGAGCATGTCAGGCTTTCTGGACATTCGTTGGCAGCTTGCTTGGGATGGGGAGCATCTTTCCGTCACGGGGGAGGTCGGATTGCAGGACTTCAAGGCACGCCACGGTAGTGCCCAGTGGCGTGCCGAGCACATCAAGGCTCACTTCCGCATCCATGATCATCAGCGGCATGTGGGCACCATGGAGGTCCATGGCTGGCACTATCTTGTTCCGCTGGTACCCATGAGGGTCGCCATGCCCAACTCAGATGCGCCTGATGAGCATCCCTGGCTGGAACTGATCCGAGCTGGGTCCTGGAGTATTGACAGTCTACGACTGGAAGATGGGTCGATCGCCGTTGGAGAAGAGGAGGACATCTGGGCAAGAGATCTTTTGTTGAGACTCCAAGGTCTGAAACCGGGCAAGCCTGCCAGAATGGAGCTGACTGGTAGGCTTGGAGAGGGAGATTTGACGGCCTCGTTTGAGGTGCAGCCCTATCGTCAGCCTTTGCAGTGGTATGGTGTGTTGCATGTTCGGTCAGCCCTGCCGTTTTTGCTGCGGCGTTGGCTGAAAGCCTCCGGAATGCCCGTGTTGCTCCGGGGACGATGGTGGCTGGAGGTGCGTGTAGTCACGACGGAGCAGAATGGCTACAGTCTTTCAGGCCGTTTCCAGCTACTTCGACCTCTGTGGATGAGCGGCGAGCGACAGGAGCATGATCCCATGCTTGCGCGCACCGGGCTTTCGTCCGAGGAGCTTCTGCTTTGGCTTGATCATGTGAGCAAAAAGGATGGTTTTCGATGGGGTCGCGAAGGACTCTGGGAGAAAGATCCGCTGTCATGGTGGGGTATTCTGTCCACGGCTCTTAACCAAGTGCGCGAGGCCAATTCCGGCAATGCCGCACGCCCAGTCAAGGCGGCTGAACGTATTGTGCAAACGGCTCTGTTGCGTCTGCATGATCAGAGCGGACTGAGTCACAATGAGCGTTTGCGTGTGTTCAAGGTTATCCGCCGGGTGCGCGCCAACAAGGGTTGGTTCCTGGATTTGCAGCCGGAGATTGCCAGTCGGAGTTTGGATGCATCGGCCATGCTGCGTATTCGGAGGACCCAGCGGCTGGTGGAGGACTATGCTGCCAAGCATGGACTGGATCGCAGCCGCATTTTTCCGGTTTGGCCCGTGGGAACCAAGGACGGACCGGAGGTCGGGGCCATCCGTGTTCAGGCCGTGGCACCCCCAAGCGGGTCTTAGACTGTTTGTGCTTGTCCGGAGTGATTCCGGGCCTATGCTTCCCCATCCTCTTTTGGAAAGGAGCGTATACTCATGACTATTCGAACGCGTTTTGCCCCATCTCCGACAGGCATGCTGCACATTGGAGGAGCCCGTACAGCACTCTTCTCATGGCTGTATGCCCGCCATCATGGTGGCGAGTTTTTGTTGCGCATCGAGGATACAGATCGACAGCGATCCACGGATGAGGCCACTCAGGTCATTCTGGAGGGGCTGCGTTGGTTGGGCATTGACTGGGACGGGGAGCCCGTGTTTCAGTCCCAGCGGGAGGCGGAACATGTCATGGCTGCGGAACAGTTGATTGAGTCTGGGCATGCCTACCGCTGTTATTGCACCCATGAGGAGCTGGAAGCGATGCGGGAGGCCCAGCGCGCCGCAGGCAAAAAGCCCATGTATGATGGTCGCTGTCGACATCGTTCGGATCAGCCTGCGGGCGAGCCTTATGTGGTTCGCTTCCGTTCGCCCGATGTGGGCCAGACCATCGTGCATGATCTGGTGCTTGGCGATGTTGTGTTTGACAATGCCGAGCTTGATGATCTGATTCTGCTCCGTTCGGATGGGACGCCGACCTACAATCTTGCTGTCGTTGCCGATGATGCGGCGATGGGCATCACACATGTCGTCAGGGGGGCTGATCATCTGAACAATACACCCAGGCAGATTCAACTGTATCAGGCCTTGGGTCTGCCGGTGCCTCAGTTCGCTCATATCCCGCTGATTCATGGGCCAGATGGAGCCAAAATGAGTAAGCGCCATGGGGCTGTGGCCATCACCGAGTATCGTGATGCAGGTTATCTGCCGGACGCCTTGGTCAATTATCTGGCCAGGCTGGGGTGGTCGCATGGTGATCAGGAGGTGTTCAGCAGGGATGAGCTGATTGAGCTGTTTGATCTGCGGCAGGTCGGCAAGACAGCCGCACGCTTTGATCAGCAGAAGCTAGACTGGCTTAATGCGCTGTATCTGCGGGAGGCCAAGCCATCCTCACTCGTGGATGAGGTGCGGCGCTTCTTGCGCGTAGATGTCTGCTGCGGCCCTGATCTAGCGGAGGTGATCGCGATTCTCCAGGAGCGGTCCAGGACGCTTGTGGAACTGGCCAATGGTGCCCGTTTTTTCTATGTCAGGCCGGAGCAGTATGATCCGAAGGCTGTCAAAAAGCATTTCCGGGAAGAGTCTTGGGGGCTGCTCGATGCCTTCGTGTCCGCAGTTGAAGCCATGGAAGCGTTTGATGCCGAGAAAGTACATGATGTGATTCGTGGCATTTGCGAGCAGGCCGGCGTGGGCATGGGTAAGCTAGCTCAACCCATTCGTATCCTGGTTTCGGGTGGAGCCGTATCCCCGCCGATTGATAGAACCTTGGAGCTTCTGGGTCGGGAGGAAACGCTTTTGCGGGTGCGCAAGGGCATGGCGCGCCTGCGGGAGGGCGCAGTCTCTTGAGTTTGCCGGGCAGCCGGCTATGATGCGCCGCGTACCATGGCGTGCCGGTGTAGCTCAGTTGGTAGAGCAGCTGATTTGTAATCAGCTGGCCGGGGGTTCGAGTCCTCTCACCGGCTCCAGTTTTGCACGGCTTCGCAGAAGGTTGTTGACAGGAAGCCTGTTTGGTGCAAAATCGCGCGCCCTCCCGGTCTGCTTTAAAAGGCCGGGCGGGTGCTTGGAATTGATTGGAGAGGTTCCCGAGCGGTCAAAGGGGGCAGACTGTAAATCTGCTGGCTCAGCCTTCGTTGGTTCGAATCCAGCCCTCTCCACCAGTTGAGTTGAGCTTGTGGGCCTTGGTGTTCATGCGGGTGTAGTTCAACGGTAGAACCCCAGCCTTCCAAGCTGGTAGTACGGGTTCGATTCCCGTCACCCGCTCCATTTGGCAGCCGCGGGCTAGGCCCAGATAGCTCAGGGGTAGAGCACATCCTTGGTAAGGATGAGGTCGCGGGTTCAATTCCCGCTCTGGGCTCCAGGATTATTTGGCGCTGATGTGCCGGAAAATGAAATAGGAGAAGCGACATGTCGAAGGAAAAATTTGAGCGTACGAAGCCGCATGTCAACATTGGTACGATTGGGCATGTGGACCATGGCAAGACGACGCTGA
>RFGS01000021.1 GCA_003695905.1 Zetaproteobacteria bacterium
AACCCGAACGCCATCGATTGGCCGGACTTCGAGCAAATCGATGCCAACGATGATGCCCCGAGAGCCGATGCGGCGAGCTAATTCTTCGCTCCAGGATCCTGGTGCACAACCAAGGTCCACGACCACCATGTCCGTTGCCAGCTTCAACCCATGCCTGTCCAGAATCTCGGTCAACTTGAATGCAGCGCGAGAGCGCTTGCCCTCCTGCCGAGCTCTGCGAACGTGAGCATCGTGGACATGGCGTTGGTACCATGCGCTCGTTTTGCGGCGAGCCTTGCTTTTCGAGGAGCGCGCCATCAGCACCCCGTCACACGGACACCGTCCAACAGGCATGCGGTCATCTCTTCCATGTACCCCTGGAAGAAGTGCCCTGCTCCGTGAATAGCGTGGAAGCGCACGTTGGAGCGACCCGCACACCATTGGGCAACAGTGTCATAGGGTACGATCTCATCCTGCGTACCATGCACGACAGTCAAGGGTCTGGTTTCATGATCAAGAAACGAAAAGTCATACAAATGGATGGCGGGCGCTACGGCGAACAGGCGTCGCACATCCCTGTCTCTATGCGCCGCCTTCATCCCCGCATAACAACCAAAAGAGAATCCGGCCATCCAGTACTCACGAGCAGTGTCATGCTTCTGTCTCAGCCAACTCATGACAGCATAAGCATCATCGATCTCACCCCGACCATCATCCCATGAGCCTTCGCTCTGCTCAACGCCGCGAAAATTGAAGCGCACGACCGCGCAACCCAAATCCTCAAAGGCTCGGGCCATCCAGTAGACAACCTTATTGCGCATGGTTCCCCCATATAGCGGATGTGGGTGGCAAACCACAACACCAGGTGCCTCCTCATTTCCCGGTTGATAGAGCGCCTGAAGGGAACCGACCGGCCCTGGGATCAGCAATCGCTCATGGTAATGCCTCATGCCCTTGAATCCTGCAATTGCTGTAAAAACACTCGCTCAGAAAAACCGACTGAAACGGTGCCATCCTCCCATTCCACGACCGGACGCTTGATAAGCAGGGGCTCGCATCTCATCAACTCCACGGCTGTGTCCGCACTCAACGCCCTACGATCTTGCTCGCTCATCTGTTGCCAGGTTCTGCTTCTTCGATTGAGCACGCGCTCCCAACCCAGCCGATCACACCAGGAGCGAATCTTGGATGGATGCAACACCATGACACGAAAGTCGAAAAAACGGTAAACCGCCCCATGCTGTTCGAGCCAGGCTCTGGCCTTGCGAACGCTGTCACAGTTTTGAATACCATAAACGATGATCAACTCTCCTCCCCGCGGATGAAGGCAAAAAACTCCAGCCTTCCCTCCAGCTTGATCGGCGTAATGACCATCTGCACGGGCAACTGATGCCCCCGCTTGTGCAGGGCATGCATATGGACAGGCTTGTACAGCGCATGACTGATGCCGGTCTCCCTGTATCTGGCCAGCCCCTTGCGATGAGCCTCCCGGCTGTCCTCAGGCACGATGAGATCAGCAACGCTTTTACCCATGGCTTCAGGTAGCGTCCAGCCAAACAGATGCTCCGCGCTTCGGTTCCAGCCTATGACCTTCCCCTCTTCATCCATGGCTATATAGGCATCATAAGCCGAATCAATAATTTCCTGCAGCCGAAGTCGCTTCTTCTCCAGCCGGTGCCGTAGCTTCTGCTGAACATCCAAATGGCGCTGAGCCACCCAGCCAAAAGCAAAAAACACACAAGACGTCAGGGTACGCATCCACAACTGATCCCCATCCGAGGTGAACAGGTTCTCAGCGAAGCCACCGCGGTGGAAAACAAACGCATGCATGAAGGCATCTAGGGGCCAGATAAGCACCCCCAGCAACAACCCCAGCAACAACAAGACATACCTTTTCAAAACACCAACCTCATGAGTGTTGAACGCACGGACCGTAAATCATAGCCGCCCATCGCACAATTGGTATTGGGCATAAAACTGTTCAAATCCCGGCTCACAATCCAGGTAGAGGGTGCAAAGCCGCACGGCACATGGCGCCCCAATCTCTCCTTCGAGCAGAGTTTGGAAATTGCCCCCCCCAAGCAATCGAAAGCGATGAGTCAGAAAAAGGCTATTAATAGCTCTATCCATCAGTAGCGTGCGATGCACCTGTGGACCGGCAATCATGTAGGCGCTCCGATACCCCTCTTCTGCAAGCATATCTCGAATCTCCCAACCGCTGACGTGCCCTCCTGAAGAACGGACAACGCAGGCTCCCGCTTGCTCAAGAGCCTTGGCACGATGTTGGGGGGCATCAGCTCCGGTCAAGACCCATACCTTGCGGTCGCGGGGTAAGGTCTGAACAGGAATATCCAAGGAAGCGGATAAAATGACGACGTCAGGCTGATCTTTCAGCCCGTGTCTTTTCCTCCATTCGCGCAGATCTTCATATTCATCATCTACAGCTACAGGCAGAAGATCTTGGGCACACCCTGCTGCCAACTGACGAAAATATCGCGCTGAAGTCAACATGACATCGCTTTGCGCTGCCAGTTCCTGGTACAATCTCCAATCACGGGCGTTGGCCAGCGTAAGCGGCACCCGCTGAGAAGCTCGCGAAGCATCCCATACCGAAATCCGGCCATCGAGACTGACAATGAAATTGCCATAGATGTACACAGCTTGCGCCGCCGACCTTTCATGAAGCTTGAGCGACAAATACGTACCACGCAAAGGTCTTTTGGTGCCTGGTTCGGGATACAATGGCAAAACACTCATCAACCCCATCCTATCTGTCCTTTCGGCCAGAAGCAAAAAGGTGGCCAAAACGAAAGCAAGTTAGCCGCCCGTATTGGTCAGCTTTCCCTGGCTAGATTCTCCACTGGCTCCGGATCGCCTCTTTCTCAATACACTCGGCCTGTGTAACTTTGCCAAGCCATGGAATTGAAAAACATCGATTGGTTCACCAGGCTTGCCAAGGCGCTCACAGCATTCACCGGTTCGGTACTTGGATTGGGGCTACTGTCGCTAATCCACGAACTGCTCTATGGCGCAACTGATCTCCCATTGATCATAGCAGCCTTTGGAGCCACTGCGGTCGTTCTTTACGGATGCCCTGATTCACCCATTGCCCAGCCCAGGAACCTTTTCTCAGGCAGCTTGATCTCTGCTTTCGTCGGCGTTGTCACCTATCATGCTCTGCAGGGTTTCCCCATCTGGTTTGAAGGCATCGTCGCTATATCCACAGCCCTTTTCCTCATGACGCTTACCGGCACCCTGCACCCTCCAGGCGGGGCCATTGCTTTCATTGCTATTGCCGGTCCTCCGGAAATTCATCAGCTTGGATTCTTATACCTCGTTTACCCTATTGGAACCGGCATCTCCCTGATGTACCTCGTGGCCCTGTTAATGAACCGACTCACACCAGAGAAGCACAGACCTTCTGCTTGAACGGAACTAAGCCTCAAGTGAGGCCAAGTGCAGCATGACCACTCCGACAATGATCAACACCACTCCCCCGAGCTTGAGCAAACCCAAATCTTCCCGAAATAGCAGAACACCTAGGACAACCACAAGCAAGGTTCCAACTGCCGACCAGACAGCATAGGCCACGCCCAACTCAATGCGCTTGAGTGCCATCACGAGGGCTGAAAACGATGCGAGGTACAACGGGACGATCATGAGGGTGGGAAGCCAGCTTGAGAAACCGTCGGAACGTTTCATGCACATCGTGCCCGCGACCTCGAAAACAATGGCCAGCAGCAGCCATGTCCACGCCAGTCCCGCGCTCATCGGGCAGTCAGAATGGCCACAGTGACCACCCCTTGTCTAGCCGATCTTGACAGGCCTTGATCTGACCAGCATAGCGTTTTGCACGCTGTTCAACCTTGCGAGCCACACGCAAAAGCCAGGCCTTGTTCTTGTAGCTCTTCCGCTCGTAGCCGCCATGCCCCTCATGATAGGCAAGATACAAGTGGTAGGCATCCCATTTGGAAATGCCCAGCCGACGATGGGAATAATCGCAGTACCAGCCGATGAAGTCCGTCACATCCTCGAAATCATCTCGGTCCGCTCCCCAATTACCCGTTTTTTCGATGTACCAGTCCCAAGTTGCATCTTTGACCTGGGCATAGCCGTAGGCTGAGGACTTACGACCCCAGGGAATGAAACCAAGCAGTGTATCCCTTGGAGCCTTTGCATCGGAACGAAACCGGGATTCCTGCCAGATGATGGCCAACTGGACATGAACAGGAACTCCCCATTTTTTGTAGGACTGATAGGCATATTGGTACCAATCGTCCTTTTCGTCGAACATGGCACAGGCATCATCCAGATTGCGCGGCGGTGTGCTCGCACATGCCGTCAGCGTGGCCATGATGAGTAATGTCAGCAGTCGAACCCAACTGTTCATGGGCCCAGCATGCTACATCAGCACCCACTCAACTCCACCCTTCCTGACCTTATCGATAAACTGCTCCTGCCAGTCCTCCCCATGCAGACGGCGGGCCAATTCAACAACGATGTAATCGGCCTCGGTGCCCGTTGTTTCACCAATACGAGACAGCCCCTGCAGGCAAGACGGACACGATGTCAGCATACGCACGGGTCCCTGTCCATCGAGCTTGCTCTTGGCACGAATCGTCTCCTCTTCCTTACGCGCTCGGATCTTTCCAGCTATGGCCGGCTGCGCCACGGCCAATGTGCCAGCCTCTCCACAACATTGCTCCGATTTGACCGCATCGGAACCCAATAATGACTGAATGGCAGCCCGGCTGCCATGGCGCTTGAGCGGCGTATGACAAGGATCATGATAGAGATAACGCACTCCTTGCACACCTTCGACACTAACACCCTGGCTCATCAGGTACTCATGGATATCAATCAGCGGAGCACCAGGAAAGACCTGTTCGAGTTCATACAGCATCAACTGATCGTAACAGGTGCCGCAGGAAACGATGACGGCTTCGAAATCCAGGTAGTTCAGGGAATTGCGAATCCGATGAAACAAGACCCTATTTTCATAACTGATTTGCTCTCCCTTTTCGTGATCGCCTCCTGCTGTGCTCGGGTACCCGCAGCACAAATAGGATGGAGGCAAAACGATGTTCAATCCGAGCTCGTACAGCATGGCCTGAGTCGCCAGTCCCACCTGAGAGAACAGACGTTCAGAGCCACATCCCGGAAAATAGAAGACGGCACGCCCATTGGCCCTGTCAGGATTCCGAAGAACGGGAATCGCGTTCTTATCCTTGCTGGTCAATCCAAGCTTCTCGCGAGCCGTTCCCGATTGCAGGCTGGGCAAAGGCCGCTCGATGAAATTGATGACCTGTGCCTGTATACCATCAAGGTTTCGCTTGGCCGCAGGTGTCTCCTTGACCCATCCGAGCAGTTTTGCCATGCGGCTGACCATGGCTTGGCCCTTGTAACCCCATCGCAACAGCCCATCACGCATGAGCTTGATGGAGGTGGGGTTCTTCATGAGAAGAAAAGCCATCGACAGCTTGCTGCCCAGATTGCTGCGCGCCACGCCCTTATCCTTCAGCAGCGCACGCATTCGCTCGGTGACATCACCAAAGTCGATATTGACCGGACATGGACTGACGCATTTGTGGCAAATCGTGCAGTGATCTGCTACGTCACCAAGAGCTGCAAACTGTTCGAAGGAAATACCCGACCCTGTCTGCGATTCATAAAGAAACGCCTCGATGATGGCACCTGCAGCCTGAATTTTATTACGCGGCGAATAAAGCATGTTCGCCCTCGGAAAATGAGTGTTACAAACAGGCTTGCATTTTCCACAACGAAGACACGGAGCAATGGCCTCAGCCAGTTCCGTCAGATCGGCTGCCTCAAGAATCACAGCCTCCATTTCCAGCAGGTTGAAGCTCGGCGTGTACGTCAGACTCAGGTCAAGATCCGGCATCAGCTTGCCGCGATTGAAGACATGATCAGGATCCACGCGATTGAGATAGGCAGCCATCTCGCGCAACAATGCTGGATCCATATAAGGAAGCTTGGTGATGCCAATCCCATGCTCACCGGAAATCACACCGCCCAGTTCAACAGCCTTGGCCATGATCTTCTCAACGACATGATGGGCCTTCTTCATCATTGCATAATCATTGGAATTAACCGGAATGTTGGTATGCACATTGCCATCTCCGGCATGCATGTGTGTCGCAATGACAATACGACCTCCCAACACCTGCCGATGAATGCGTCGAACCGAATCCTGAAGTTCGGGATGCCCTCGCAGCAGATCCATCAATGGAGCCTCGACTTCCTTCCGGTAGCTGACGCGCAAGGCTCCACGCTGAATGACCCTGAACAGCGACTCTTGCGGGTCGAACGCCAAGCCTTCAAGCATTTGCGCATGACTGCTGGCAGGATCATCAAGGCCCTTGACGATCTCGCTCCAGAACCGATGCACATCACGCAAAACCCGAAGGCACTCATCAAACTTTTCGGCCAGATAAACGTCTTCACCGACGCCAAGCGTAGAAAGCTCAAGGCGGTTGCCGGAAAGCTTGCGCTTTGCATCCTCAAGCCATTCGGTCAGCGCTTCGACGATTTCGATCTTGTTTTCAATCGAAAGACTGATGTTCAAATATTCGACATAATCGTTGTACTCGCTTAACCGATGAAGGGGGATGACCACATCCTCATTGAGCTTGAAAGCCCTCGTATGGCGGGCAATGGCCGACATGCGTCCGCGATCGCTCCAAAAACGCGCCCGATCAGCTTCTGTGATGGCAACAAAAGCCTCGCCGTTTCCCTTGGAGGTGATCCTGCAGATCTGCGCACAGGTCGCGGCGACGGCATGCTCATCATGCCCTGAAACATCGATGAGCAGCACGACACGCGGTCGTTCCCGACGCCTAGATTTTGAAGTATAATCAATCGCTTTTACGTATTTCTCGTCAAAATGCTCCAGCCCCTCTATATGCACCCCATCGGTGGCATCAACCATCTCCTTGATCGCGACCATGGATTTGGTTGCCTCGGTCAATTCCTGACCAAAAAACTCGCAGCATACAGTTCGCGTCACGGGAAACGGCTCGTGGAGGACGAAAGTAGCCTCGACGATGAAGCCATCCGTTCCTTCCTTTTGCACTCCCGGCAAGCCGCCAAGTGCCTTACGGGTGACATCCTTGCCAAGCCCGCTCTTACGGAAGGTCGAGCCTTCAATGGCCAGGATTTCAGGATCCCCCACGGGACGCTTTTGCGCATCCAGGCGGGTAAGCCTGAAACGAGCCTCCTGTTCATCATGAATCTTGCCCATATTGTGATCGAGGCGTTCGATGACGAGCCAGTTTCCATCCGGCTGGACCATCGTCCAGCTGAGCAAATTGTCGACGCAGGTCCCCCAGATAACAGCATGCTTGCCCCCTGCATTGGAAGCGACGTTGCCTCCAATCGTACATGCCCAGAGGCTCGTGGGATCAGTGGCGAACACATAAGGCTTCGAAGCCTCCATGACCTTCCCTGTCACGGCTCCGGCACCGGCTGTAATCGTTGGCACCCTGCCCTTTGCGCCAATATCGCGCATGGTGACCGGCCCAATGTCATCGAGTTTTTCGACATTGATCATGACGGCATCCTTGGACAAGGGAACCGAACCACCACATAGCCCAGTCCCCCCTCCACGCGGGATCACCGTCAGGCCGAGATCACGCGCCGCGCGGACGAGTCCAGGTATTTCATCGGCCGAATCCGGAGTCAGCACGCAGAATGGGTGATGCGATCGCCAATCCGTGGCATCCGTGGCATGATGGGTCAGCGTGAACGGATCAAAATGTATGTTGTTTTTGTGCGTATGAGCTGAGAATGCCTTGATCGCCTTAGCCCTTCGTGCCGGCTCCTCTTCAAACCAGGCGTAAAATTCATTGAGCATCCTACCAGTCTGCGCAGCCACCTTCTGAGCTCGAGGGTTATCCTTTGCTCCTTCGCAGATGCGGGTCAGGCGGTCATGATGGCGCTGCCGCATGCGCGAACGACGATCCCGATCATGGAGCAGATCCGTCTTGAGGAAAACATTACGCTCGACAACCCAGACATCCCCGAGGATCTCGAACAGCATGCGCGCGGAACGACCTGTACGGCGCTGATGACGCAGTACATTAAGATCATCCCAGGCCTCTTCCCCAAGAAAGCGAATGACAATTTCGCGATCAGAGTATGAAGTGTAATTATAAGGGATCTCGCGAATGTTCTCGGTCAAGCATCACCCCTTGGTGTTCTGATTGGACGGGTGCAGCATAATAGCCGGTCAACATGAAGAAAACCTAAAGGGATTGAGGTTGAGGAAAGCCGTGGCAGAATCAAGGGCATGATTGAACTATCCCACCGTGTCCAACAAATCAAGCCATCTCCAACGCTGAGTATAACAGCCCGGGCTGCGGAACTTCGGGCCTCAGGCCGTTCGGTCCTCTCCCTATCCGTGGGTGAGCCTGAGTACCCAACGCCAGCACATATCCGTGAAGCGGCCATTGAGGCCATCAGGGCTGGTTTCACTCGCTATACGGCCGTTGCAGGCATTCCCGAGTTACGATTGGCCATTTGCGACAAGTTCAGGCAAGACAACGAATTGGAATATACGCCTGAGCAGGTGCTTGTTTCTACTGGAGGGAAACAATGCATCTACAACCTGCTCCAGGCCATGATCAATCCACAGGATGAGGTCATCATTCCGGCTCCGTACTGGGTTTCCTACCCCGACATGGTCTTGCTTGCCGACGGCTGCCCCGTCATCGTACAAACTAGAGAGGAAGACGGATTCCGCCTGCGGGCAGAGCAATTGGAAAAAGCCATCACCCCGCGAACTCGCCTACTGTTCATCAACTCCCCATCCAATCCAACGGGGATGTGTTACTCACACGAAGACTTAGCTGCCATCGGCGATGTGTTACGCCACCATCCCCAGGTGGCCATCGCCACCGATGACATGTATGAAAAAATCATCTTCGACCAACGCAAGTTCGTGACGTTCGCCCAGGTCAATCCCGACCTACAGGACCGAACCATCACGTTCAACGGGGTATCGAAGGCCTACTGCATGACCGGCTGGCGCATCGGCTTTTGCGCAGGGCCCGTTCACCTGATCAAGGCCATGAGCAAAATTCAAGGGCAAAGCACATCAAACCCAAATGCCATCGCCCAGAAAGCCGCCATTGCAGCACTGCAGGGCCCCACAGACGACCTGGAACTCATGGTCACCACCTATGCAGGCCGGCGCAAATGGCTTGTCTCCAAATTAAACGCCATCGAGGGCATTAACTGCCTGATGCCTGAAGGCGCCTTTTACGTCTTCCCTTCAATTAGGAACTGGCTCGGCAGAAGAACAGCAGACGGACAGAACATCAAGGATGATGTTCAGTTTTGCGAATGGCTACTTGAAGAAGCTGGTGTAGCCATTGTTCCAGGATCCGCATTCGGTTCCCCCGGTCACGTGAGGATTTCCTATGCCGTATCCCAGGAAACACTGGAAGAGGCCCTGTCCCGCATCCGTCATGCCCTGCAAAGGCTTATGTAGAAACATCGGGTGCACTCAAGGGTGTTATAGTCCGTCCTCGACAATGGACACCTTGGTCCCTATCCCGGCGTTGAGGCACTCTGCCGCCCTGCCTCGATTGGCCGCGATCTCAATCA
>RFGS01000022.1 GCA_003695905.1 Zetaproteobacteria bacterium
CATCGAGTTCAAACCGCTGGATGAGGTGGCGCCGCAGCAGTGAGCGATGTAGCCGACTGGATCAGGACCATCCCCTCCCCGGCCTATGTGCTGGAGGAGAAAAAGCTCATGGCCAACCTCGCGGTGCTTGAGCGCGTGCAGCGCGAGACGGGCGCGTGCATCATCTTGGCGCTGAAGGGCTTTGCGATGTGGTCGGTTTTCGACCGCATCCGGCGTGTGCTGCCCGGCTCCACGGCAAGCTCGCTGTGGGAGCTGAAGCTGGCGGACGAGGAATTCGGCGGCGAAAAGCACATCTACGCCCCCGCCTACCGCGAGGACGAATTTGACGAGATCGCGGATCTAGCCGATCACGTGGTGTTCAACTCGCTGAACCAGTGGGAAAGGTTCGGACTGAAGGCGGTGGCGGCCGGCTGCTCATGCGGGCTGCGCGTGAATCCGGGCATCAATGAGGTGGCGACCGATCTCTACAACCCGTGTTTCTCTGGCTCGCGCCTCGGCGTGCGCCCGGAGCGGCTTGAGGGCGCGGATCTAGCCGGCATCGAAGGACTGCATGCGCACGCGCTGTGCGAGAACCTGCACGAGTCGTCAATCCGGCTCATCGATGCCTTCGAAGAAAGGTTTGGCTATCTGATTCCGCAACTGAAGTGGGTCAACTTCGGCGGCGGTCATCTGATGACCCATGCCGACTACGACGTGGACGCGCTGATCGCAAGGCTGAGCTCCTTCCGCAAGCAGTGGGATGTGGAGGCCTACCTCGAACCAGGCGGGGCTGTGGCCTGGCAGGCGGGCGTGCTGGTGGCCCGTGTGCTCGACATCGTCGAAACCGATGCGCTTCCCGTGGCCGTGCTCGATGTCTCGGCCACCTGCCACATGCCGGACGTGCTGGAGATGCCCTACCGGCCGGATGTTGCCGGCGCGGGGCTGCCCGGCGAGAAGTCGCATACCTACCGGCTGGGCGGCCCCTCGTGTCTGGCCGGCGACGTGATCGGCGACTATTCGTTCGATACGCCGCTGAAGCCGGGCGATAAGCTGGCGTTTGAGGACATGGCGCACTACACGATGGTCAAGACGACGATGTTCAACGGCGTGCGACATCCGGACATCGGGCTTCTGACGACAGACGGGGACTACAGACTGATCCGCCGCTTCACATACGAGGACTTCAAGTCACGTCTGTCCTGATCGGTGCCAGCAAGACTCAGGCCGATTCACCCGGCACATCGGGCCGCCATACCCTGACAGCTGGCGCATAACGCTCAATCTCGTCGAGCATGCGCCTGGCATCCGGTGCATAGCGCTGCGAGAAGTGAAACGGCACCAGTCTTGCCACCTGCGCCTGCGCAGCGATTTCGGCGCATGCTCGCGTGGTCAGATGGCCTGTAGCCATGGCCTGCTTGGCATCGGCGGCCAGAAAACGGGCCTCACAAAACATTGTATGAGCCAGGTTCGCCAGGCGAACCAGTCGCTCGCGATTCTGATCGGAATCAAGCAGATCGGTCGCATAGACCCATTTCTTGCCCGGACGCACAAGCACGAGATGTTCGCTCAGTTCCTCCACAGAGCGCTCGGAACCGTCGGGCAGCCTCATGCGCACCGAAGTTTCTCCGGCATGCACATGCTCTTTCAGCTCATTCAGCCAGGGACCGGGTCGAAGGCCTAGATGCTCCAGTCGCTCCTTGCGCACGTGAATCTCGCCGTGCGGCTCGAAGGCATAAGCGAGAACCGGCGTATGGTGGTCAAGCAGGCAGGCCCGGACGCAAAAGGCATCGGTGGCCAGCAGCACACCGTCGGAGCCGGATGCGGTGCCGATGGATTGCAAGCTGCGACCGGCCACCAGGCGATATCGGTGAATTGTGCTGCCGTTCCATTCATGCACCTCGAAGACCGGGGCGCGATCGCCGACCCTGTCCCACAGGATACCATCCATCAATGCATGAATCCTGCGGGCAAGCCCGGGAGGCCCATGCATGCGACAACTCGGGAAGGCGCCGATGCGCGAGCGCAGGAACCAGAGAAAGCCACCCAGATGATCGATATGCGCGTGGGTGATGAACACATCGCTGACCTGATGCGCGCGGCGCGCAGGCAGCCTCCTGCCCATGCCGAGATCGAACAACAGGCTGCGCCCCGCATGCAACAGGCGTACATGCAGCAACGGATCGCCGAACATGCCATTGAGCATCTCGAAGCCGACCGCGCCGACGCGGCCGCAGAGCTTGGGGCTGGCCGAACCCTCAGTATCTTCCGGCGCCTGAGTGATGATCTCCTTCACGAACGGCACCGCCGTTCGCAGCAGGCCTTGCGGTGAGCGTTGGGCATCGCGCACCAACAGCACATCGCCAGCCTCCATGGAAGCAGGCAGACGGATGGTCATGCGCTCATGCGCGATGTTCACGACCTCGCCCATGCAGCGCGTCCTGCCGCCACGAATCAGGGCCACCTGCCGACCCGCCCAGGCCGAGACCGCAGCAAGTGGTGGAGGAGCCCCGATCAGGTGCAGATCACGAATTTCCAGCGACTGCTCACGTGCCTTTTGCAGGTAGGCATCCCACAGAGCCGTGCGCCAGCGAGCGCGAAACGCCCTGCCCGGATGGCGGGCCTGTTCACTGGGCTGGACATGAACGACACGCAGGCCAGATGCGCAAAAGGCCTGATACAAGGGCAGGGGCTGCTCCCGGCTGAGCACAAGCGCCAGATCCGGTTTGCACACCTCGATCAGGCCCAGAAGCATCTCCTCCGCAGCCATGCCGCGCACCAGACCCGGCGCATCCAGAACAAACGCCCTGTCTTCCAGGCCATTGAGCAGGCGCCCAAGCGCCATCAACACGCCAAGGCGGAAGCGCCCCGCATCGAGTGAACAAACCGCCTCCATGCCCTGCGTCAGCCAGCGGCCATGCTTACGCACAGCCCAGCCCACGCTCCCCGGCACGCCGAAGGCCGGCGAGCCCGGATCAGCCGAAACGGCCGGCAGCCCCCCCAGCTCACATAGGGTACCGGCAAGTGTCGACTTTCCGCTCCCCGCGGGACCAAACACGAGGATACGGCGATGCCCGCTCAGAACACCCAGCAGGCGCTCCGGGTTGGCCGCCGAAAACCGTTCCACGCATCCTCCCTGATCAGACATGCTAGGTGGCCTCCGATTTTTTGACTATACTCTGCTTTTGAAGTCTTGTCGCACAAGGGGGAGCCGTGCCTGCATGAAGGCGGAAAGCATGGATGAGGGCTGCATTCTCGTCTGCAGGGAATGCGATGCACTGCACCGGCTGGAGTCCCGGCTGCGGCCAGGCCATATCGTGCTTTGCTCCCGTTGCCAGGCGCTGCTGCACAAGTTCATGCACCCCAACGCTCGCGAGCACTGCCTCGCGCTTCATCTTGCCGCACTGATGCTGTTCGCCCTGGCCAACTTCTTTCCGTTCCTGACGCTGAAAATCAGTGGCAGGGAGGCCACAGACATGTTCGTCTCGGCCACGACAGCCCTGTTTTCCATCGGCAACATGGATATCGCGGTCCTGGTGCTGCTGACCAGCGTCGTATTCCCGTTGCTGACCATGCTGGGCGCCCTGTATCTGCTCATTCCGGCTCAGTTCGGCCATCAGGCACCGGCGGCCGGCATGGTCTTCAGGCTCGTGCACCGCATCACGCCATGGAGCATGCTCGGCGTGTTCATGCTTGGGGTCATCATCGCCATCGTCAAGTTGCTGGACATGGCCGACATGGAGTTCGGCATCGCCCTGTTCGCCTTTCTTGCTCTGCTGCCGGTGTATGTGCTGGCCCAGCAGGGATTCAGGGCGTCGTTGTTCTGGCCCGTACAGCAAGACATTCCCGGCCATGGCCGCCGATGTCCGCCGGGCCGGGCTTGCGATCACGGCCTTGTTGTCTGTCATACCTGTGGCTGGCTGATGCCCGCCCAAGAAACGCCCGTGCGCTGCCCTCGCTGCACAGACATCGTGCATGCACGCAAGCCGAACAGCACGGCCCGCACATGGGCGCTGCTGATCACGGGCATCATGCTGTTCATCCCGGCCAATGTGTTCCCGATCATGACCGTCATCCAGCTGGGCGACGGCGAACCGAACACAATCTTCGGTGGCGTCGTACATCTGATCGAAGCCGGCATGTGGCCTTTGGGCCTCATCGTATTCTTTGCCAGCATCATTGTGCCGATCAGCAAGTTCGTGGTGATCCTGTTTCTGCTTCTTTCCGTTCGCCATGGTTCCGGCTGGCGGGCCCAGGACCGGACCCGCCTCTACCGCGTCACCGAATCAATCGGCTCGTGGTCGATGGTCGATATCTTCGTCATCGGCCTGCTGGCCTCGCTCGTCCATTTCGGAAATATTATTCAGATCCGCCCCGAAATCGCGGCGAGCTTTTTCGCGGCCACGGTCGTGGTCACGATGTTCGCCGCACAAAGCTTCGATCCGCGTCTGATCTGGGACAGGCTGGACGAACAGCCGCAGCCGGATCGCGCGCTACAGGAGCAGGGTGTTGGCTGAAGCCGATCAAGCCGTCGAACCTGTCATCAAAAAACAGCGCGGCCCGTCGCTGGTCTGGCTGATCCCAATCGTGACCATGATTGCTGGCGGCTGGCTCATCGCCAAGTACATAGCCGAACGCGGACCGGAGATCACGATCACGTTCAAAACCGCGGAAGGCATCGCCAAGAAAACACCAATCAAATACAAGGATGTGCAGATCGGCACGGTCAAGAAAATCCGTTTCAGCGAGGACTTCCATCATGTTGTGCTGACCGCGCGTATGGCCAGCACGGCCGAGCCGTTCCTGCGTTCGGGAACCAAATTCTGGGTCGTACGACCGCACCTATCGCTGCGCGGCGCCTCCGGGCTGAATGCACTGCTCAGCGGCACCTATATCGAGGTCGATCCGGGTGAAGGCGAGGAACAGTACGACTTCACGGGCCTGGAGGAACCGCCGGCCGTCACCTCGGACATCGATGGGCTGCGCATTACGCTCATCGCGAGCAGCTTGGGGTCGCTGGACATCGGCTCTCCGGTCTATTTCCGTGGCATGCCTGCGGGCAAGATCCTCGATTTCGAACCTGACACCGATGGCCGACAAGTGCGCATTCATGCGTTCATCCGCAAGCCGTTCGCCCAGTGGCTGAAGCCATCCAGCCACTTCTGGAACATCAGCGGCATCAACGCCAGCGTCGGCGCCGACGGCTTTAAGCTGCATTCCCCATCCCTGATTACGATGATGTTCGGCGGCATTGCCTTCGACTCCCCGGATGGTGAAACAAACAGCCAGAATGGCAGCCAACCCCCAACCTACCGCCTCTATGCCCATCATGAAGACATCGAGGAAGAACGCTTTACCGGCGGCATTCGCTATATGACCTATTTCGACAGCTCGGTGCATGGGCTGAGCATCGGCGCGCCCGTCGAGTTCCAGGGCATCCGCATCGGCCGCGTCAGCCGTATCGGGCTGGAATTCAGCGACAAGGGCAAATATCGCATTCCCGTGGAACTGGAGATCCAGCCTGACCGCCTGAAGGACGAGACGGCAGCAAAAGGGCTGAGCGATGCGTTTCCCCGGCTGATCGAGCAGGGCCTGCACGCGCAATTGCAGACAGCAAGCCTGCTGACCGGCAAGCTTTACATTGCGCTGACCATGCATCCTGCCGCCCAGGATGCTGATCGGAGCTTGGCGCTCGGCGGGCACGTGATCCCATCCCTGGGGGGGGGCCTCGACCAGATGCAGTCCTCTATGCAGAACATTCTGGGCAAGCTGGACAAGGTCTTGAGCGAGCCGGCTTTCGATCAGTCCGTCAAGGATCTGCATGCATCGCTGAAATCCTTCCGCCACGCCATCGAACAGATCGACAAGCACGCCGGACCCGTGGCCGGGAAGCTGGATGAAGTGCTGTTTCGTGCCCGACAGGCGCTTGAACGCCTGAACCGCGTTCTCGATCCCTCCTCCCCGGTGCGCTACCGATTTGAACAGGCCGAAAAAGACCTGAGCGACATGGCCCGCGCCATCCGCGCATTCGTCGAAATGCTCGAACGACATCCCGATGCCCTATTGTTCGGCAAATCCCAGTCAGGAGAACATTGATGCCGCAATACCAACTGTCCCTGCTGCTGATGCTGCTGCTGGTAGGCTGCGCATCCGCAACGACCCATTATTATGTGCTCGATGCGCACAACCGGCATATCCAGGCCAAGCCCGGCACAGCTATCATCGCACTGAAGCTGTCCATTCCCCGCTATCTGGACCGTGCCCAACTGGTCAGCCGTACCGAACCCCATCAGCTTCTCATCGCCGAGAACCACCAATGGGCTGGTCAGTTGCATGAAAACATCGCCCGCGTGCTGTCCGATGACCTCTCCGGCCTGCTTCGATATCGCGTGCTGCCCATGCCGCTGTATGCCGATCTACACGCCGATGGCACACTGCTTGTCGATATCCATCGCTTTGAACGCATGGCCGATGGGCATCTCCGGCTGGATGCGGTCTGGCACATGTTCAGGCATGGCAAACGTATACATTCGGGCAGCGTTTCCCTTGCCTCCAAGCAGACCTTCGACAGCCGTGATTATGCCGAGATCGCCAACACCATGAGCCGTCTGCTCGACCATATGGCGGCGGACATCGCCCAAAAACTGGAGCACTTGCCCGATTCCGCCCGCTGAGCAGGTGAAGCCGATTCCCAACGGCCTGCCAATACGTCAGCATCGGGCCATGCACGGCATTTACCTCCATCACGGCAACCGCCTGGAAGACTTGGCGGCGGCCATGGCGGAGTCCCTGCTCGAAGACCCGCCACCGCCGCTGGAGTGTCGGACCATCGTTGTCGAAAGCGGCGCGCTGGCGCGCTGGCTCAAGCTCCAACTTTGCCGCCACCACGGCATTGCAATGCTCGTGGACACCCCCCTGCCCGCGGCATGGCTCTGGCAGACAGCCACACGCCTGCTGAACCTCGAACAGACCGAGGATCCGCTTTCCCGGGAACGGCTTCGCTGGCTGATCTTTGACCGACTGGATCCCCGCAGGTGGAACGGCCATGCCGGCGCTAAGCCCCTGATCACCTACCTGAGCAATGATCAGCACCAGCTCAAGCGTTGGCAGCTTGCAGGCCGCCTCGCCGAAGCCTTCGACCGCTACCAGTATTATCGCCCGGAACTGCTCCGGCATTGGCAGCATGGCGAGGAGCAGGACTGGCAAGCCTGTCTGTGGCGGGAACTGGTCGAATCCTGTCCCACTCACAGAAATGCCCTGCTTGATCAGTTTTCAGAACGGCTGCGCATAGTACAGGCCCAGGCCGTGCTTCCCAGACGCCTGGACCTTTTCTCCATCCACAACCTGCCGCCATCGCTGCTGTCGGCCTATGCGACCCTGGCTGAACATCTGCCGGTTCATCTGTGGCTACTTTCGCCGACGGCCGATTACTGGGCCGACCTGGCAAGCCCGAAAACGCTCGCCCGGCAACGTCTGCAACAACCGGATGACATCTCGCTCTGGCAGGCCGGCAACCCGCTGCTGACCCAATGGGGGCGCCAGGGACAGGCCTTCCAAGATCTGCTGCTTGAACGCATCGGCGCAGCATGGGCAGGGGAAAGCGAACATTTCGTCATGCCCGAACGAAGCAGCCTGCTCGGCTGCGTGCAGGCCGATATCTTTGAAGCTGTGGATACGGCTGCCGTCAGCGAACTCGACGAAAGCGAACCCTCCATCCAGATTCACATCGCTCATGGACCGATGCGCGAATGCGAGGTGCTGAGAGATGTGCTGCTCCACCAATTCAACAACGACCCACATCTCAGCCCCGAGGACGTGCTGGTCATGGTGCCCGACATCGGCCGCTATGCATGTTACATCGAGGCCGTGTTCGGGCACGCGGACCCTGAGTTGCCACGGCTGCCCTACAACATCTCCGATGTACCGACTGGCGCGGATGCAACAATCGTGCAGACCTTTCTGAAGCTGCTGGAACTTCCCGACTGCCGTTTCACTCGCAGCGATGTGCTCGATCTGCTGCATATCCGGGAAATCGCACGCCGGTTTGCGCTGGAGGAACAGGACATCGGCTGGCTTGAGGAATGGTTTGACCGGCTTCAGGTCTATTGGGGCCTTGATGGGGTGGACAAGCGCAAGCGGCTGGGGTTACCCGCTATTGATGAGAACACATGGCATCAGGCTTTTGCCCGAACCATGGCCGGCTTTGCCTTGGGCGACCACGAACTGCTGTATGACATCGCCCCCTCCCCCCCCTTGGGCGCGCAACAGGCTGAATGTGCTGCCCGCTTCTTCGCCTTGCTCGACCGCCTGCGCGCTTACAGTCTCAAGCTGCGCGACCCCCGTACTGCCCGTGCCTGGGCTGAGGAACTGCAGATCCTGCTGCAGGATGTCTTTGAGGAAGACCCCGATAGCCAGGGCGGACTGGAAAAGATTCATGAAGCGCTTTCCGAACTAGCTGAGATCGGCCGGATCAGCCATGAGCTTCTGACGTTGCCCATCCTGCGTGACTGGCTTGGCTCACGGCTTGAACACGCGTCTACCGCCGGCCGTTTCTATTCCGGAGGCATCACATTTTGCGGCCTGCAACCACTGCGCGGCGTTCCGTTCCGCATCATCGCCCTGCTTGGCATGCAGGACGGGGATTTCCCGCGCCCCGGCATGCCGGCCGAATTCGATTGCATGCGCGGTAACTGGCGGCATGGCGATCCGGATCCATGCCTGGAGGACCGGTATCTGATGCTAGAAACCCTGCTTGCCGCGCGGGAACGTCTGATCATCTGCTATTCGGGACGCAATGAGCAGGACAACGAACCCCTGCAACCCTCCATTGTCGTGCAGGAACTCGTGGATGTCCTCGATCAGCGCTACCGGCTCAACGGTCGCCCCGCTGGTCAGGCCATCCAGCAGGTGCACGGCCTGCAGCCGTTCTCGACGGCCAATTTCGCCCGGGAGGGCTCGGCCGGCTTTGATGCTTGGTGGTACGGGGCCTGTGCATCCCTGTGCAGGCATCAACCATCGCTGCGCCAGGCCGGTTGGCCGGCCTGGCATCTACCCCTGCCGGAGGAGGAACGACCGGACCGGATCGAGCCCAGCATGCTGGTCAAGGCCCTGAGCCACCCCGTACGTTATTTCATGCAACAACGGCTTCGCCTGCACCAGCCCGACGATGGGGTATGCTCCGAAGACGAGCCCTTTGCCTTAGATGCCTTGCAGCAATGGCAGCTGCGCAAGCGCATCATGGAACATCTGCTGCTGTATCCGGACAGGCCGTTGGAGAAACACCTGCGAGCGACGGGCATGCTCCCTCACGGCCCGCCGGGAAGCCGTATGCTCGCCCAACTGCGCGAAGACATCGAGCCCCTGCTGGCCGGGTTGCCACGGCCGCTTAAGCATGTGAACGTGGACATCCGCATCGAGCTGGATCATCTCGGCTTGCATGGGCGGCTTGATCGCGTCTTCAAGGAACTGGGCGTCGTACACTGGATGTCCGGCGATTTCCGTGCTGCCGATGCCTGGTCGGCCTGGGTCGCGCATCTTTGCCTGCACGCCAATTCCCATGAACAGGCAGGGCATGCCCACCTGATCTGCAAGAATGGATACCGTCGGTTCACGCCAGTTGACCCCGCATTTGCAAGGGAAGAGCTGCACAGGCTGGCCCATTTGTACCTGGAGTCGCTTGAGCGGCCCCTGCCCCTGTTGCGCAAGAGCAGCAGCGCTTACATCGAGAAATTCCATCGCACAGGCGACCGGGAACAGGCCATGAAGGAAGCCAAGAAGGCTTGGCATTCAAGCTACAACAACACCGGGGAATGCGAAGACTTCCATGTGTCACTGTTGCTCAGGCAGCATGAATGGGAACCGGATGATGCCTTCGCGGAACTGGCCGAGCGCACGCTGATGCCCATGATGCAAAACCTGGTGGGCGGGCATGACTGAAACCATGCCATTGTCCATCACCGGACTGGAAACCGGGAAAAGCCACCTGATCGAGGCGAACGCCGGCACTGGGAAGACACACGCCATCGCCAACCTGGCGGTCCGCTTCATCCTGGAAGGTATCCCCATCGAGCGTCTACTTATCGTGACCTTCACGAACGCGGCCACGGATGAGCTGCGCGGCCGCATCCGCGAACACCTCCGTGTGGCGTTGGACCATCTGCTGGGCGAGGAGAGCGAACCGCCCATGGATGACTTCCTGGCATCGCTTGAGCGGCTTCATCCCGAAGGCCATGCACGGGATCTGGCCGTCAACCGCCTTCAGATGGCACTGCTGAACATGAATGAAGCAGCCGTGCACACGATTCATGGCTTCTGCCAGCAGGCGCTCAGGGAATTGGCGTTCAGTGCCGGCCAGGGCTTTGAGCAGACACACGTCAATGATGACCGGCTGAAGCTGCAGGCCGTTCAGGACTTCTGGCGAAAGAAGGCCTACGGAGCGGGTGCGGAAATGTTTCGCTCCACCTTTGCCGATCCAGAGCAGCTATTCAGTCTTGTTGAGCCCCTGCTGGCCGTGCATCGACCTCAGCTGCACCCTGCGGCGGATGCGCAGCGCCTTGCCCTGCTGGAACGTACATACAACGAGGTGTTGCAAGAACTGGCCAATTGCTGGCAAACCCGGCGTGACGCCGTCATGTCCCTGCTGTTCGAAGACCCGCCATTCAAGCGCCAAGGCTTGCACAAAACAGCCACACTGGTGGCCGCCTGCTCAGACATGGACGCATGCCTGAGCGCGCATCCTCCACGTTGCCCCAAGGACGGAACGTTAAGCAGCCTGGATGCAAACGCCTTTCGCTTCAAGAAAGGCCATAAACACAGACAGGCGGACTTTGCCGTCCCGCCATTCACGCTGGTCGCCCAGCTCAGAGAGCTTATCCCGGCTCTGAATAAGGCGAGGCTTTGTCATCTACTCGCTGAAGCCGCGGGCTTTGTGAGAAGGCAGCTTGATGCGCAAAAGGCTGAGCATGGGTGGCTTGCCTTCGATGACATGATCGAGCGTTTGCACGAAGCGCTGTACAAGCCTGGTGAGAGCACCTTTTGCCGTGCGCTGGCCGAGCGCTATCCGCTCATCATGGTCGACGAGTTTCAGGATACCGATCCGCGCCAATACGATATCTTCCGACGCGTGCATCAGGCGATCGATACGCATACGCTGATCATGATCGGGGATCCGAAACAGGCTATCTATGCCTTTCGGGGTGGTGATGTGTTCACATTCATGCAGGCCCGTCGCGAGGTAGACCAAGTGTGGTCGCTTACCGTCAACTGGAGGGCATCCCGGGAAATGGTCGAATCCATCAATGGACTGTTTTCGCATCCGGCCTCCTTTGTCCTTGCAGACATCACGCATCTTCCTTCTACGACGCCAGAAGACGCATGCCGTGTGCATCCGCTGATGCGCCATGGAGCACCCCTGCCCTCCTTGGTTATCGAGCGATTGCCTGATGCCGCGCCGGGGAAACCGCCCAGCAACAGCGCACTCATCGAACGGCATGTGCATGAAGCCCTGGCTGCACGTATCAGGGACATGCTCGACGACGAACATCTGACTCTTGATGGCCGCCGGCTTTTGCCTTCAGACATCGCCATCCTTGTTCGTACTGGACAGCAGGCGAGATCGCTGCGTCGCGTCCTGCAGCGGCATGGCATCTCTGCTGCCATCACGGGAGGCGGCTCGATCTGGAAAAGTCCCGAAGCGGATGGCCTGATGGCCGTGCTTGCGGCCATGATCCAGCCGGAGGACCGTCGTCTGCTGCGCCAGGCCCTGTGCGCATCATGGATTGCCCTCTCTCCTCGACAGCTGCATGAGATCATCAGCACGACAGAGCGCTGGGGAGAATGGGTCGATCATGTGCATACGGCCCGCGAGCGCTGGCTGTCCCACGGCTTCATGGCCGGGTTCCAGTCCATGCTGCGAGCCATTGCCTCTCTGCATGAAGGGGGGACGGATCCCTCCTTCTGGCTGAACCGGCTGGAGGATCCCCAACGCAGCCTGACCAATCTTCTGCATCTGGCGGAACTGCTGCAGCAGGCCAGCCGGGAAACCGGTGATGGCAGGGCTCTGCTGGCCTGGATGCGCCACCAGCAGCGTCATGCCCGCGACGAAGAACATCCCCTTCGACTCGAGAATGATCAGGTCGTCGTGCGCATCATGACCATTCACAAAAGCAAGGGACTGCAGTTTCCTGTCGTGTTCGTGCCCGCGCTTTGGTCTGTCAAGCCCCTGCAGGCACCACAGAGCAAAGGCATCTTCTGGCATGAAAGGGATGCCGATGGCAGCTGGTCGTTCTTCTATGACCCTTCGCCCGATCGCGGTTCGACCGGCTGGAAACATGCAGACGAGGAACGGGTGGCTGAGGATGTGCGACTGGCCTATGTGGCCCTAACCCGCGCAAGGTCCCATTGCCATGTATACTTCGATCACACACAAACACAGACCTCCTCCATGCAAAGTGGCTTGGCCTGGATCCTGACACGACTGGATGACGAAACCGACGATCATGCCCCGCCTACGCCCGAATCGCTGGACAGGGCATTGACGAAGCTTGCCGCATGGCCAGGCATCAGGGTGCATCCGCCGCATGCCTCAAGCGAGGGCGGCAACGTGCGCCCCGTGCAATCCGGGATTCCGTCCTTGCACCTGAGCCGAATCCGGCGCACGGTGGACAGCGGCTGGCGCATCGCCTCCTTCACCTCGATGACGCGGAGCATCCATCAACCTGCCCTGCCTGCGAGCAGGCTCAGGCAGGCCGAAGCGGACTTTGCCTTCTCGTTCCCGGCAGGCACCCATGCCGGCCTGTTTATGCATGCCCTGCTCGAACGGCTGGATCTCCGTCAGCCCATCACTCCGCAGTTGGACATGCTCATGCCGGAGCTGGCCCTGCGCCACGGTCTTTCATCCGATCTGGATATCGAAGGGCTTGCCTCCTGGCTTGCCGACATTGCTCAAACCCCTCTCAATGGACAGGGCTTCCGTCTGGCGGACATCAGGCCCGGCCATGCCCTTCAAGAGCTGCCCTTCGACTTCCGTGCCGCCCATGTGCGCCCCGAGGCCATGGACCGATGGCTGCGGCCCGTGTCAGCATCCGGCCCTTCGCTGGATTTTGAAGCCTTCACTGGTCTGATCACCGGAGTCATAGATCTCGTATTCGAGCATCAGGGCCGCTATTACCTGGCCGACTACAAAAGCAACCACCTCGGCCATGCGCTGGCCGACTATGCGCCTGACTGCCTGCGCCGAGAAATGGAGCACCGCAGATACGACGTACAGGCGCTGCTGTATGCAGTGGCTTGGCACCGGCACATGCAAAACAGACATCCCACATATGACTATGAAAGCGAATTCGGCGGCATCTACTATCTTTTTCTGCGAGGCATGCGACCGCAGTGCGGTCCAAACTCTGGCATCCATTTCTGGCGACCTGAGCCAGAACTGATCATGAGCATGGAGCGGGATATCTTTGGAGGCTGCGACGCATGACGCACGTACATGAACGCCCCGATTTCAGCGCTTTCTCGCCCCTGGCAGAACAGTTCATCCGCTTCTGCGCCGAGCTCGACCCGCATGCCTCGGAGCATGCCTTGCTGGCTGCGGCCCTGGTGGCCGAGGCCGATGCGCGAGGTGATGTGTGCATCGAGTTGGAACGCGCGGCGGGAAGGCCCGTGCAGGCGGACGACAGCGGAATAGCCTCCTTCCACGCCCCGTGCCTGCCGGAATGGCAGCAGGCCTTGAACGCCGCCGGCTTTGTTGCAAGGGCAGGCCATCGAGCGCCCCTGATTCTCGACGGCAGCCGCCTTTATCTGCACCGGCATCATCAGGCCGAATGCTTCATCGCGCAAAATATGCTTGAGCGCTGCCAAACCGTGGAGGTGGATCCTGCATGGCTGCGCTCTGGATTGGATGCGCTGTTCGGAAGACTGACCTGCGATAATCCGGCCTGGTGGCAGCGCCTGGCCGTGGCCATGTCCATGAGCTACCGCCTAAGCATCATTACCGGTGGTCCTGGTACCGGCAAGACCACCACCGTGCGCCGTCTTTTACAGCTTCTGCGCCAGCAGCACCAGGATACGCGCATCCTGTTGGCCGCTCCGACCGGCAAGGCGGCCGCACGACTGCATGAAAGCCTCCAGTCAGGCGACAGCTCGGCCGAGACGGCCGACCTGCCGAGACCGGTCACGCTGCACAGACTCCTGCAGGCGGGACGAAACGGCTTCGGCTTCCATGGCCAGCATCCCCTCCCCTGCGATACCCTGATCGTCGATGAATGCTCCATGATCGACCAGGGGTTGATGCGGGCACTGCTTGAGGCCCTGCCGGTTACAAGCAGACTGATTCTGCTTGGCGACCGCAATCAGCTCTCCTCTGTCGAATCAGGCAGCGTGCTGGCCGATCTGACCGGACGTGGCCGGAACATGCAGATCAGCCGCCAGCGCGCAAATCAGCTCACAACCTTCATGGGCTCCTTGCCAGCTGGTCTGACCGGAGAACCCGCATGCTGCCTGGCCGACGCCATTGTCGAACTTAAACACAGTTTCCGCTTTGATGCAGCCGGCAGCATCGGGCGACTGGCCAGAGCCCTGGAGCAGGGCAACAGGCCCGAAATCGACTCGCTCGTCAAGCAGTCGGACGAAACCCTGCAATGGATATTCTGCGAGAATGACCCGCCACCGTCCGCCATCCTGTCATGGATGATCGATCGCTTCTCCCCGATCTTCGATGCCGGCGATGCGGAACAGGCCATGTCGCTGTTTGAACGCTTCCGCGTGTTGTGTGCGCTCCGCGAGGGCCCATGGGGCGAGACAGCCCTGCGCGAACGTTTCCATGACAGACTACTTCGCAATGGTTGCATGCATGCCGGGGCAGAACAACAGGGCGCTCACGGGCTGCCGCTACTTATTCTGCGCAATGATCCGGAGACGGGACTGGCCAATGGGGACACGGGCATCTTCTGGGACCAAGGATCAGGTCTGCGCGCTTGGTTTCGCATTGAAGGTGCACTACGCAGCTTCCACCGGCATGAACTGCCAGCTTGGCAGCCGGCCTGGACACTGACCGTGCACCGAAGCCAGGGCTGCGAATATGACGAGGTACTGCTCGTGCTGCCGCCGGCGGATCATCCGCTGTTGGGCAGGGAGCTGGTCTATACGGCCCTCACGCGAGCCCGCAACCACTGCACGATTGTCGGCAACAGGGCGCTGCTCGTGGACATCATGCTGCGCTCGACACCACGCGCATCGGGCCTGTATGCCAGGCTGGGTTGGGCGGACTGAAGTCAGCGATCAGCTCAGCAATCCCAAACGTCCGGCCACCTCATGGTAGGCCTCGGACAAGCCTCCCAGATCGCGCCGAAAGACGTCCTTATCCAGCTTTCGTCCGGTGCGTGCATCCCACAACCGACAACCATCCGGCGTGATCTCGTCACCGAGCAGGATCTCCCCTTCCCGACTCAGGCCGAACTCCAGCTTGTAATCGATCAGCCGTATACCGACGCCATCGAACAACTCTGTCAGCACCTTGTTCACATGCAGTGCCACTTCCCGCATGGTGGCTATCTGTTCGCGGCTGGCCCAGCCAAACATCTCGGCATGCTCAACGCAGATCATAGGATCGTGCAGCTCATCCGACTTGTAAAACAGTTCGGTCAGTGCCCATGGGAGCTGTTTCCCCTCCTCAAGGCCCAGCCGTTTACAGATCGATCCCGCCGCCACATTGCGCACAACAATCTCGACCGGAATCATGTCCAGCTCCCGCACGCGCATGGTCGTTGGTCCTTCCCGTCTTATGTAATGCGTGGCAATGCCCGCTTCATGCAAATGCTCAAAGATATGGGAGGAGATGGCGCAATTGAGTTCGCCCTTGCCCCTGATAACATCGTGCTTGATGCCATCGAACGCCGTGGCATCATCCTTGAATTCCTGAATCAGTTCCCCGTCCACATCGGTGGCATACAAGCGTTTTCCCTTACCCTCGTATTTCAACGCTCCCTTCATATTTCCGCTCCTGCGCAATGGGTGAAATGACTCGGCAGGCTAACCGCTTGAGCTGCTCATGGCCACGATCCAGGAACAGTCCACCAGCCTCCACGGATGATTTCGGCCCCCTGACCAGATAGCCTGCGGGCATGCGTTTCGCACCATTTGTCCACCTGCACATGCATACGGATCTGTCGCTTCTTGCCGGCACGATCAGAATCCGGCAAGCCTTGGACAAGGTAGCCGAAATGCGCCAGCCAGCCGTGGCCATCACGGATTATGGCAACTTGTTCGGCGCCATCGAGTTCTACCAGCTGGCCATGGCCATGGGCATCAAGCCGATCCTGGGCTGCGAGGTCTTTCTGTGCGACAACATGCATGAGCGGATATCCAGCGGTCCCAGGGCTCCGAGATTTCCTCAACTTGTACTGCTGGCCAGAAACAACCACGGCTGGAAGAACCTGCTCCGCATCGTCTCGGCCGGATATCTTGAGGGTTTCTATTACAAGCCTCGCATCGACAAGAACTTTCTTGCCAGACATGCCGAGGGCCTGATTGCCCTGTCATCGGGCTGGAACGGGGAAATCGAGCAGGCCCTACAACGCGGAGACAGGGAGAGTGCCCTGCGTGCCTGCCTGGAATACAAGCACATGTTCCGCGAACACTGCTTTTTCCTGGAGCTGCAGCGCCATACAAAAGCCGGTCAGGAAGAAATCAACCGCCAGCTCATCGATATGGCCCATGAGCTTGATATCCCGCTGGTCGCCACGAACAACGCCCATTTCCTGAACAGGGAGGACTTCCGTGCCTTCGAAGCCATGCTGGCACTGCAACAGAACAGGACCCTAAAGGATGATCCGACCGGACATTTCACGCCTGAGCATTACCTGAAATCCTGGGAAGAGATGCGCGCCCTGTTCGACGACATTCCTGAGGCGCTGGAAAACACGTTGCATATCGCCAACCGCTGCAATGTCGATCTGCAGTTCGGTCAGTATCAATTGCCCGATTTCCAGCCCCCTGCAGACATGGACCTGCGGACCTACCTGCGCCAGCAAGCCTGGAAGGGGCTGGATGAGCGCTGGCCGCAAATCATCGCGGGACGGCCGAAGGCCGTGCGCAGCGAATACGAATCCCGAGTGGAATTCGAGCTGGACATCATCGAGAGCATGGGCTTCCCTGGCTATTTTCTGATCGTTGCGGACTTCATCAACTGGGCCAAGGAACACGATATTCCGGTCGGACCCGGCCGCGGATCCGGAGCCGGTTCGCTGGTCGCCTATTGCCTGCGCATCACCGATCTGGATCCCATTCGCTATGGCTTGCTGTTCGAACGCTTCCTGAACCCTGAACGCGTGTCGATGCCGGATTTCGACATCGACTTCTGCATGAGCCGACGCGAGGAGGTCATCCGCTATGTGACCCAGAAATACGGCGAGGACCGGGTGGCCCAGATCATCACGTTCGGTTCGATGAAGGCCAAGGCCGTCGTGCGAGATGTGGGCCGCGTTCTGGGCATCGATCTGGGCAAGGTCAACACGATTGCCAAGCTGATCCCGAACGACCTGAACATGACTCTCGACAAGGCGCTGGACGAGGAGCCTCGGCTGGCCAGGATGGTGGAAAGCGATGGCCAGGTTGCCCAGCTTTTCGATCTGGCCAGAAAACTGGAGGGCTGCCACCGAAATGCCGGCAAACACGCAGCCGGGGTCATCATCGGCCGCGATCCACTGGTTGAAACCGCACCGCTGTTCAAGGTCCCCGGCGAAGAGGGCAAGGTCGTGCAATGGGATATGGCGCATGTGGAGAAAGTTGGGCTGATCAAGTTCGACTTTCTGGGTTTGAAAACACTGACGGTCATCGACATGGCCTGTCATTTCATCCGTCAGCATCCCTCCCACAATCAGTTCGACATTCAGAGCATACCACTCGATGACCGCAAAACCTTTGACTTGTTGCAGCAAGGTCAGACCAGCGCCGTGTTCCAAGTCGAGTCCTCTGGCATGCGCGACTTGCTGACGCGCCTGAAGCCTGACTGCTTCGAGGACATCATCGCCCTGGTGGCGTTGTACCGTCCGGGCCCGCTCGAGTCGGGCATGGTGGACACCTTCATCGAGTGCAAGCACGGCAGGCAGGAAATCCGCTATCCCCTGCCGCAGCTCAAGGAGATTCTGAGCGAAACCAATGGCGTGATTCTTTATCAGGAGCAGGTCATGCAAATTGCCCAGTTGCTGGCTGGCTATTCGCTGGGACAGGCCGACCTGCTTCGACGCGCCATGGGCAAAAAGAAACCCGAGGAAATGGCCAAGCAGCGCAAGGTCTTCATGGAAGGTGCCAAAAAGAAAAAAGTGCCGCTGGACAAGGCCGAACAGATCTTTGATCTGATGGAAAAATTTGCGGGTTATGGCTTCAACAAATCCCATTCTGCAGCCTATGCGCTGATCGCCTACCAGACGGCCTATCTCAAGGCTCATTTCCCTGAGGCCTTCATGGCCGCCACAATGTCCTGTGACATGGGCAATTCGGACAAGATCGCCATGCTGGTCAATGACTGTCGGCAAATGGGCCTTGCCATCCTGCGCCCAGACATTAACGCCTCGGATTGGGAATTCATGCCTTCCGATGAAGGCATCCGCTTTGGTCTGGGGGCCATCAAGGGCGTGGGCGAAGCGGCTGTGCGCGCCGTGGTCAGGGAACGAAAACGAAACGGCCCCTTCAACTCGCTGGAGGATCTGCTGCTGCGCGTTCCTGAACGCACGCTGAACAAGCGCGTGCTTGAGGCCCTGATCAAATCCGGAGCCTTTCAGGACCTGATTGCACATCCCCGCGCGGCCCTGGCCTCGCTTTCCAAGACCCTGGAGTCGTGCCAGAAGAAACGACGGGAATTTTCATCCCAGCAATCCGCCCTGTTCGAGCTCATGGAGCCCGAGCCCGCGGACAGCGCCACGAAACTCGAACCCTGGTCACTGGCTGAAAAGCTCCAGGCCGAAAAGGAGGTGCTGGGCTTTTATCTGACCGGCCATCCGCTCGAAGCATATCTTGCTCAGACCACGGGCCTAGCCAACTGTTCGCTGGCTTCACTGCATGAGCTGGCCCATGATGCGCCTGTGACTCTACCGGCAAGCATTGCCGGCATGCGCACACATCAGGGGCGGCGCGGGACCATGGCCTTCGTGCAACTCGAGGACTTGAGCGGACAGGCCGAAATGGTGTGTTTCCCTGCGTTTTTCAGCGAGCATGCCGAGCTGTTGCAGCAGGACCGACCGCTTCTTGTCCATGGGCGCGTTGACAAAAAAAGGGATACCCCCGTCATCCGGGCTGAGGCTGTAGCCCCACTTGAAGACATCCTCTGCGAAATCGTCGAGGAGATTCATGTGCATGCTTCCTCAATCGCGCTGGACAAAGCGGCAGTCGATGCGCTGGCCGGTCTGAGAACCAAGCAGCAGGGGCCCGCCCGCCTCGTGGTCCATGTGCGCCTTCCCGAAGGACAAATCGCGGTTGTCAGAACCGGACCATGCATGAAATGGGACGAGAAAACCCGCCTGGTCTTGGCTAGGCATTTCAATAGCAAGGAAACCCGCCTAAAATGCCGGCTTTGGCAACCAGCCACCGGCCAGGGTCGACAACAAGTCCTCAGGCGGCAAGGAGAAAGCTAGCATGGCAACTTATCTCGAATTTGAGCGCCCGATTGCGGAATTGACCTCAAAGATCCAGGATCTGTCCGAAATGGGCGAAGATTCGGGGATCAACATCGCAGAGGAGATTGAACGGCTGCGCGAAAAGAGGGGCAAGCTGGTGAAGAAGATCTACAGCGAGGCAACACGTGCACAGATCTGCCAGCTCTGCCGCCATCCCGACCGACCCTATTTCCTCGACTATGTCCCGCTGCTGTTTGACTCCTTCCAGGAACTGCACGGTGATCGTGCGTTTGCCGATGATGCCGCCATCGTCGGTGGCATTGCCAGCTTCCATGGCCGTGCCGTGGTCATCGTTGGTCACCAGAAGGGGCGCGATACCAAGGAAAAGCTCAAGCGCAACTTCGGCATGCCAAGACCCGAGGGCTATCGCAAAGCCCTACGCCTGTTCAAGCTTGCCGAACGCTTTGAAATGCCCGTACTGACCTTCATCGATACGGCCGGTGCCTGGCCGGGCATCGATGCCGAGGAACGCGGCCAAAGCGAAGCCATTGCCCGCAACCTCATGGAGCTCGCCAACCTGAAGGTTCCCGTGATCTGCACTGTCATCGGTGAAGGAGGCTCCGGCGGTGCCCTGGCCATCGGGGTGGGCGACCGCCTCTATATGCAGCAGTTCACAACCTATTCGGTCATCTCACCCGAGGGCTGCGCCGCCATCCTGTGGCGTGACCGCAAACATGCAGAGGAGGCCGCTGAGGCGCTCAAGCCCACAGCCAAGGATCTCCTCGGGTTCGGGCTCATCGACGGCATCATCCCCGAACCTGATGAGGGGGCCCATCGGGATCTTCAGGGAGCAGCCAGAGAAATCGATCGGGTGCTGGCTTCTGCACTGGACGAGTTGCTCAAGCTGCCCGTTGATGCATTGCTTGCGCAGCGGCTTGAGCGTTTGCGCAAGGTCGGCGTTTACGAAAGCAGCTGAACGCTTGTCGCGGAGCGGCAGGATCCGTATCCTTCGCAGCCCGATTTCGGATGCAAACGGAGAGGTACTCGAAGTGGTCATAACGGCACCGACTCGAAATCGGTTGGGGGCGAAAGTCCCACGCGGGTTCGAATCCCGCCCTCTCCGCCAGTTTTTTGTGCCATCCGTGATGGCTATATGGAGAGATGTCTGAGCGGTCGAAGGAGCACGCCTGGAAAGCGTGTGTACCCTAAAAACGGGGTACCGAGGGTTCGAATCCCTCTCTCTCCGCCAGTTGCCGACCGGGTCGGGCCCCGCACGATAAGGACCCGCAAACCCCGTCAGGTCCGGAAGGAAGCAGCGGTAGCGGGAACCCTGTGCGTTGCGGATCCGTCCGGCCCGGTTGGCTCTTATTTGAGCCACACATGAAAAAAGCCGGCTTCTGCCGGCTTTTTTATGTTTTGCAAACTCTCAGCCTCGCTGCAGCACGCCCCTGAGTGCTGCGCTGACCTCCGGTTCCGCATCACCGCCCTGCAGGACCTCGATACGATGACTCTCCGGATCGGCAAGCAAGGCCGAAACCAGTTTGTGGTTCATCTCGTGGCCCGTGCGCTGCCCTTCAAAGGCTCCGACAATCGCATGTCCGGCAAGCATCAGGTCGCCGAGTGTATCCAGAATCTTGTGCCGCACGCATTCGTCCCTGTAACGGAAGCCTGATTCATTGATGACACGGTACTTGTCCAGCACAACCGCATTCTCCAGCGATCCGCCCAAGGCCAGACCCGCCTTCTGCAGGGCCTCGATTTCATGCAGGAAGCCGAATGTGCGCGCCCGACTTACCTCCCGCGCATAGGCCTGGCGGGAAAAGTCAATGGACACCTGACGGTTCTTCAGCAAGGGATGATCATAATCCAACAGATAGCTGACCTTGAATCCTCCCGAAGGGTACAGCGCACACCGCTTGTTGCCCTCGCTGACCTCGATCTTCTTCAGGACGCGCAGTACCTTTTTCGGCCTATCCTGCTCCCGAATGCCTGCGCATTGGATCAGGAAAACGAATGGTGCGGCAGATCCATCCATGATCGGCACCTCGGGCCCATTCACCTCGATGCGAGCATTGTCGATGCCAAGTCCGGCCATGGCGGAAAGCAGGTGCTCAACGGTCGAGACATGCGCGCCATCCCTGCCAATCGTCGTGCATAACCGCGTGTCGGTCACGAAAGCAGAGCGCGCCGGGATCTCCACACCCAAATCCGAACGAACGAAGGTGATCCCTGCATCGGCAGCAGCCGGATAAAGGACCAGTTCGATCTTCCTGCCGGAATGAAGCCCAATGCCGCTGCATCGTATGGAATGGGCAAGCGTTCGCTGTCTGATCATATGCGCTCCCTGTGGTTCTGTCCGTTTCATCCGGCTATTCGGCCACAACGGAGCATCCCGGCGCCGTGACCCGGAACACACCTATTCGTGCACAAAACATGCGGCCATACTGCCAGATTTTCCATTGAGGGCAAATCCCTTGTTTATAAGGGACTTGCCCTCCCACACATCAGTCGGCCTGACGACGGAGGAATGTCGGCACCGCGAAGCGGTCCTCATCCAGCGCCTCACTGCTCGTCTGAATCAGCACCTGCTGGGAGGCAGACGATGGCTTGGCAGCTGATGGAATCTGCGGCTGTGCCCGAACACCGCTAGGATCCAGCGTTGGCACCGGGATATCGAAACGGCTGCGTTCCCTGTCCACATTCGTGCTGGCCACGCGCATCGGTGTCTCCCCGGGCAGTCCTGTTGCCACGACCGTGACCCGGATCTCATCGCCTGCTTCGCTGTCATAAACCATGCCGCAGATGATGTTCGCATCTTCATCCGCCATGTTGTGAATGATGGATACGGCCTCATCATATTCCGCAAGGGTCATGTCCTCATTGCCGGTCACGTTGACCAGGATGCCCTGGGCACCGTGAATATCGACATCCTCGAGCAGCGGAGAGGAAATGGCCCTCTCAGCGGCCTCAATGGCCCGGTTCTCTCCGGAAGCCACGCCGGAGCCCATCATGGCTACACCCTTCGTTTCGCTCATGACCGAACGAACATCGGCAAAGTCCACGTTGATATAGCCCGTGTGTGTGATCAGTTCGGAAATGCCGCGTACAGCCTGCAACAGCACATCATCGGCCTTGCGGAAGGCCTCGAGCATGCTCGTGTTCTTGCCCACGGCACCGATCAGTTTCTGGTTGGGAATCGTGATCAGCGTGTCGACATGCTTGCGCAGTTCACAAATACCCGCCTCGGCCTGCCGCATGCGCCGCTTGCCTTCAAAATGAAACGGCTTGGTCACCACGGCCACGGTCAGGACGCCCATTTCCTTGGCGATTTCAGCAATCACCGGTGCGGCCCCTGTACCGGTACCTCCACCCATGCCAGCCGTGACGAATGCCATGTCGGTATCCTCGAGAAACTCGCGAATGCGATCCCGTTCGGCCTCCGCTGCCTCGCGCCCGATTTGCGGATTGGCCCCCGCACCCAGTCCGCGTGTGATCGATGCGCCAAGCTGGAGCTTGATATGCGCTGCGCTTCCCTCGATGGCCTGCGCATCGGTATTGGCCACGATGAATTCAACGCCTCTAAGATTCTGCTTGATCATATTGTTCAGCGCGTTGCCGCCACCCCCGCCAACGCCGATCACCTTGATATTGGCTGAAAGCCCCATTGTGTCATCAAATGTATACAGTGCCATGTCCCTCTCCTTTGTGTTGATATCGTTGTTCCGTTCCCTTTGTCCATTCTTGCCCATACTGTCGTCGTCGCCGTCTCATCCTGTATCTCCAAACCAACTTCGCATTCGATGCCATGCGCGGGCCAGCAGGCCGCGCTCGGCTTTCTTGCGGATCAGTTTTCGATTTTCCTGCCGATAGCGATGGCCATAGAGCACCAATCCCACACCTGTGGCGTACATCGGGCTGGACACCACATCGACAAGGCCTCCAACTCCCTGGGGGCGCCCCAATCTGACCGGCATATCAAAAATGTCCTCGGCCAGCTCAATGACCCCATCGAGCAATGCACTGCCTCCTGTGATCACCAGGCCAGCGGCAATCAGTTCCTGGAATCCGGAACGTTCAAGTTCGGCCTTGACCAATTCAAACAGTTCCTCCATGCGCGGCTCGAGGATCTGTGCCATGACCTGACGTGGCATCGGACGTGGCGGGCGTCCACCCACGCTCGGAATCTCAACCTGCTCGTCCGGTGAAACCATCGAGGTCAAGCAGGCTCCGTATTTCTTCTTGAGCTGATCGGCCTCCCGGGCTGAGGTGCGCAGGCCGATGACCAGATCATTGGTCAGATGATCTCCCCCAATCGGAATGACCGCTGTATGTCGGATCGCACCATCCAGGAACACGGCGATATCGGTCGTTCCGCCGCCAATATCGACAAGGGCCACACCGATGTCCTTCTCATCCTGCTGCAGCACAGCCTCACTGGAGGCCACCTGCTCGAGTACGAGATCAGCGACATCGAGATCGCAACGGTTGCAGCATTTGATGATGTTCTGCACTGATGAAACCGCGGCAGTCACGATGTGCACCTTGGCCTCCAGGCGTACACCATTCATGCCGATCGGTTCCCGGATACCGTCCTGATTGTCGATAATGAACTCCTGCGGAAGAATATGCAGGATCTGCTGGTCGGCAGGGATGTTCATGGCCTTGGCCGCATCGATGACCCGCTCAACATCTTCCTGCGTGACCTCATTGTTCTTGGTGGCCACAACACCATGGCTGTTGTAACCGCGGATATGGCTGCCAGCAATGCCGGCGAACACCGAATGGATCTCCACGCCTGCCATGAGCTCGGCCTCCTCGACAGCCAGCCGAATCGACTCCACTGTGCTCTCGATGTTCACGACGACGCCCTTGCGCATCCCCCTAGATGGGTGGGTGCCGATGCCGATGACATCCACCTTGCCATCAGGACTTGCCTCGGCGACGACGCACGCGATCTTGCTTGTGCCGATATCCAGTCCGACCAACAAATCTTGCTTTGCCATGTTCAAATCACTCCCTCATGTTTGGCTGTTCGCAAATACCAGCGATGCGCATCCCGGGCATCGACACGAAAATGGCGATGACGCCATTGCGGCTGCTTGAGAATGCGCACCAAGCGCGGCATGGACTGCGCTGCTTTCTGCTTAGGCAGCAACCACGCCTCGCCGTGACTCAAGATCAGCTTCCAGTAGTGCCCTCCATCGTGGACCTCGCTCAGGCGGGGCAGCCGATCCGGCGATACCTGCTGCATCGATGCAAGCAGGCCGAGCGCGCCCTGCAGCTCCTCCCGATCCATGCGCACCAGCGGCAAATCCGGCCACTCGCCCTTGTGAAGCCTGCGATAGGGCACGCCCGTTTCGTCCACGAGCCAAAGCTCCGATGCGTGCTGCCAGATCACGATAGGCCGGCGAATGCGGGCTGCGATCCGGACATGCCCATGCAGACTGCGTTGAACGTTTGCATCGGCCAGGTCGGGGAAGTCCTCGAGCAACATGCGCCGCAAGAACACAGGTTGCGAATGCCACAGGTCATTGTTCACCTTCAGCCATGATTGCAGATGAGCCTCGATCTCCGGCTTGATCTCATCCGGGGCCTCAATCTCCCAATCGGTGATGCGCATGTGTCCGTTTGCCAGCACTGCGCCACCGGCAATCACGATCGTCAGCAGGCTCAACGGCAGCACACGCCTGAGCAGCGGCTTGATTGCCATCGACCATGACTTCCTCGCCCGCCGCTTGCGATTGCCCCGCATCATGACCGCTCCTCCAGCGGGTGTTCCAGGGAAGCCATGTCCAGAATACGGCGGCATAGTGCATCGAAATCAATACCAGCCGCCGCTGCCGCCTTTGGCAGCAGGCTTGTCTCGGTCATGCCCGGGATCGTGTTGATTTCGAGAACATGGGGCTCACCACCATCGGCAACGATCATGTCCACGCGCGGCGCTCCCGAACATCCAAGCACGTTGATAGCACGCTCGGCGACCTCCATGCAATGACCCAGCGTTTCAGCAGGCAATCGTGCCGGGCAGAAATAATCCGTTGCCCCGGTCGTGTATTTGGCCCTGAAATCGTAGCTTCCCCGCTTGGGCACCACCTCGACCGGGGGCAGCGCCTCGCCGTCCAGCACCGAAACAGCGACTTCGGGCCCGGCTACCGGCATTTCCGCCATCCATTGTCCAGGATGCAGATTGAGTCCCGCGGCTTCCCATTCCCTTGCATGCTTGAACAGATGCAGACCGATACTTGATCCCTCGGCGACAGGCTTGACGATAACCGGATAACGCACCGGACCATGCTCGAGGAGCGGTATCTCCACGGGCGTTTTCACACCATGCTGGTTCAGCACGGCCTTGCAAAGGCGCTTGTTCATGCACAGTGCGGACGATGTGACTCCGGAGCCGGTATACGGAATACCCATGATCTCAAGCATGCCCTGCACACAACCGTCCTCGCCCCATTGGCCGTGCAATGCGATAAAAGCCCGGTCAATGCACGCCTTGCGTATCTGCTCAACCCATTGCCGACCCTGCAGTTCAATGCCCACGGCATCGATGCCACAGCGCTTGAGCGCGCCGAGAACGGCCATACCTGAACGCAATGAGATTTCCCGCTCGCTGGAAATGCCGCCCATGAGCACGCCCACCCGACTCATGCCTGACCTCCCACGATGCGCACTTCCGGAATCAGGTCGATGCCGAATTGCTCGCGAACACTCCGGCGTGCGAGACGGATCAGCGCCAGCACATCCGAGGCCGTGGCGCCGGGCTCGGTGACGATGAAATTGGCATGCTTTTCGCTGATGCGGGCCTTGCCGAAGGTCTTTCCCTTCAGGCCGGCCGCCTCGATGAGCTGGGCCGCATGCCTGCCCTCAGGGTTGGTGAACACGGAACCGCAATTGGGCTGATCCAGGGGCTGGGTTTCACTCCTGCGGGCCCTCATGCTCCTGATTCTATCGCGCACGGCTTCCGATGAGTCCGGCTGGAGTTCGAACTGAGCCTCAAGCACGATGCCGCCATCCGGCAGTCGGCAGTGACGATACCCCATGGACAGCTTATCCGCGGAGAGCCAGATCTCGCTGCCATCACGCAACAGACAGCACACCTCGCGCAGACAGTCGGAGATCTGCTGGCCGAAGGCGCCTGCATTCATGGCCACGCCACCCCCGATATCGCCGGGCACCGTCGCCAGAAACTCCAGGCCGCTCAATCCCGCCTGAACGCATGCACTGGCCACCCTGCTCATGCGTGCTCCTGCCTCGGCCATGACCAGATTGCCCTTGCAAACCACATGATTGAGCGGAGCAAGATCGATGACCACGCCATCAAAACCCTCATCGAGAACGAGCAGGTTGCTTCCCCTGCCAAGCGGCAGACAAGGCAGGCTCGCATCAAGGGCGCGCACAGCCTGGACAAGGCTCGCTCGGTCATGCGGCCTGAAATAAACGCGCGCCGGTCCTCCAACCCCAAGCGTCGTATGCCGAGACATCGGTTCATGCTCACGCACCTCACCGAAGGGACGCAGCATTTCCACAAGCGAGCCGATCATCGCGCAATCTCCTCGCGCAGCTTTTGGGCCAGGCCCCCAATCGAGCCCGCCCCCATCAACATCGCAATGCCGCCGCGTTCGGTCACCTCCTGTACGAGGGCCTCGGCTTCCTGGAAGTCGGCAAGCAGACGCACATCCTTGTGCCCGCAAGCACGCATACCCTCTCCGATAGCCCTGGAGTCCGCTCCCTCGATGGGGGGTTCTCCAGCTGCATACACGGGCAGCAGGGCCACCGTATGGGCATCATCGAATGC
>RFGS01000023.1 GCA_003695905.1 Zetaproteobacteria bacterium
ATCAGACTACGAATCTGAGGGTCGGGCGTTCGAATCGCTCCGGGTGCGCCATTTCGTAAAAGGCCTGCGCAAGCGGGCCTTTTTTTATGGGTTCTCAATGATCATGCGTTTGGATTATGCAACTTTGTATCGGATGAACAGTCTAGGCTTGCAAGCCGATCAAAAACCTCGGCGTGGCGCTGGATGTTGGCAAAGATGCTCCGGCGGGCGCAAGGCGTTCGATTTCGGCAAGCGTTTCCGGTTCGATATGCTCATAGACTTCCATATAGGTGGTCTGTCCATGGGCAGTGCGGCGATAGAGGCGGACCTGCAGATCCCAGGATGCAGATAGACTGTCAAGCCAGCGCAGGATATCTTCTTTCCTGGATGCATCGGCATGATACCAGACAAAGGCATCAGGCATGGCAGGGTTCGATGACGGTGACAGGAGTGCCGCCCATGTCCAGTGTGCCTTGTTTTTCGGCACTGGCGATTGGCAGTAGGGCAATGCCGAAAACGCTTCCTTGATGGTCGATGGCAGCTGAACGAAGCTGGCCGACGGCCTGTCCTCCCTGATGAATGGCGCATGGCAGAACTATGGGGGCATTGCCTAGACGAAGGCGGTAAAGTTTTTTGCGAATGGCTCCCCGCCAGTGCATACGGCTTGTCACTTCCTGACCGACATAGCATCCCTTGTTAAATGAAACGCCGTGCAGTTCGATCAGATTTGCATTCAATGGATGCACTGAGGCATCCCATTCCTTGCCGAACATGGGTATGCCGCGAATGATCCGCATGGCCTCCAGTTCTTCTTCATCGACAGCATGCGCGGATTCCATGTGCGCCTTGAGCATGTCCTCCGGACCGACAAGCCAATATCCGGCAGGGTCCGCAGGCATGGTCATCGCTGCCAATGCATGTTTGGGATGAAACGTTGTGGATAGCCATGATGAACCGGGTTGCTCAAGCTCGAAGGGAGCTAGTCCTGCGTGCGCATGTGCGCCTTGCACGGAGCAGACGGCGAATGAAGGCAGAATGCCGATGCGCACCTGATGGCCGAGGGCGAACTGACGCAGGCGGGTCACCAGGGCCTCTGCGGCGCAGGCTGGGGCCAACATCAGATATTCTTGCTCATCAGCCATGAGCACATAGATTTCACTGACTGCCTTTCCCTGTGGGGTCAGAACACAGGCATGAATGGCTTGGGCGGGGGTCAATAACCGGATGTCCTGGGTCATCTGCCCCTGCAGAAAAGAGGCCGTATCCTTTCCGGTAATCTTCAACACGCGCCATTGATAGCGCATGCCTATGACATGGGACGTCAGGAGTTGCTCAGCCGTTGCCGGTGAAAGTGTGGGTATGCGCATGTTGGCATGCATGCTAGATGCGTTTTCAGCAATGTCATCCATACAGCCTCACTTTTGAAGTCTTGAGTCTATACCCGAGTCTGCTGCTCGGATATAGTTCGCCTATTCTGTTTGCGAGTCATCAATCGGAGGAAGCATGTCAACAGAGGTGAAAGCGGGAGCGATGAACATGGGGCTAGATTCCGCAAGACAGCCCTTTCCTAATTCCCGCAAGATCTATATTCAGGGTTCCCGACCGGATATCCGTGTTCCGATGCGGGAGATCCATCTTTCGCCGACCAAGACCCACGATGGCCTTGAGGAGAATCCTCCCGTTCTGGTTTATGACACCTCGGGTCCCTATACCGATCCTGATGTGGAGATCGATCTGTCGCGTGGCTTGCCGGCGGTTCGCGAGGGCTGGATCGAAGAGCGCGGTGATACAGAAGTGCTCGAGGGGCCAAGCTCGGCCTATGGCGCTGCCAGACAGAACGATCCGATGCTGGCCCATTTGCGTTTTGAGCACGTGCGCAAGCCTCGCCGGGCCAAGCCGGGCAGGAATGTCACGCAGATGCATTATGCCCGGCAGGGGATCATCACACCGGAAATGGAATATGTGGCCATTCGTGAAAACCAGAGACGCGAACATTTGCGGGAGCTCACGAAGCAGCATCCCGGGCAGAGTTTTGGCGCCTCCATCCCGCCGGTGATCACGCCCGAGTTCGTGCGGGAAGAGGTGGCGCGAGGGCGCGCGATTATTCCGGCCAATATCAACCATCCTGAACTTGAGCCGATGATCATCGGTCGCAACTTTCTTGTGAAGATCAATGGCAACATCGGCAATTCGGCCGTGAGTTCTTCGATCGAGGAAGAGGTGGCCAAGATGACCTGGGCCACCCGTTGGGGCGCCGATACGATCATGGATCTTTCCACGGGCAAGAACATTCATGAAACCCGGGAATGGATCATTCGCAATGCAGCTGTCCCAATCGGCACGGTGCCCATTTATCAGGCACTGGAAAAGGTGGATGGCGTGGCAGAGGAACTGACTTGGGAGATCTTCCGGGACACACTGATCGAGCAGGCCGAGCAAGGTGTGGATTATTTCACGATCCATGCAGGTGTCCTGTTGCGTTATGTGCCGCTGACGGCAAAGCGACTGGCAGGCATCGTTTCCCGCGGGGGCTCGATCATGGCCAAATGGTGTCTTGCGCATCATCAGGAGAACTTTCTCTATACGCATTTCGAGGAGATCTGCGAGATCATGAAGGCCTATGATGTCTCCTTCTCACTTGGTGATGGCCTCAGGCCCGGGGCAATTGCGGATGCCAATGATGAGGCGCAGATGTCCGAACTGCGAACGCTGGGAGAGTTGACACAGATAGCCTGGAAGCACGATGTTCAGGTCATGATCGAGGGGCCGGGACATGTGCCGATGCACATGATCAAGCACAACATGGACGAAGAGCTCAGGCTTTGTCATGAGGCCCCCTTTTATACGCTCGGTCCGCTGACCACGGACATAGCTCCAGGCTATGATCACATCACGAGTGCGATTGGGGCTGCTCAGATCGGTTGGTATGGCTGTGCGATGCTTTGCTATGTCACGCCGAAGGAGCATCTCGGCCTTCCGAACAAGGATGATGTCAAGGCTGGCGTGATCGCCTATAAGATTGCTGCCCATGCTGCAGATCTGGCCAAGGGCCATCCGGGTGCGCAGCAACGCGACGATGCCTTGTCCAAGGCTCGTTTCGAATTCCGCTGGGAAGATCAGTTCAATCTGTCCCTGGATCCAGATACGGCCCGGGCCTATCACGATGAAACCTTGCCCAAGGACTCGGCCAAGGTGGCCCATTTCTGTTCCATGTGCGGGCCAAAGTTCTGTTCGATGAAGATCACACAGGACGTCCGCGAGTATGCACGCGAACATGGACTGGATGAACATAAAGCCATCGAGCAGGGCATGGCTGAGCAGTCAAAAACGTTTGTGGAAGGCGGCTCCAAAATCTATCATCGGACATGACGGGATGATCACGACCGTTGATTTCAGCGCTAGTACGGCCGGAAGGAGGCTGATATGCCATTGAGCACCATTCGTGCACGTGACATCATGAATGACGACCCGCCATACTGTCTGCCGGACACACCGCTGAACGAGATCGCACGCCGGTTCGCCGAGGAGGGGCTTTCAGGCTTGCTGGTTGTCGATGAGGACAAGCGGCTGCGTGGCGTGATCACGGAAACGGATCTGGTCGATCAGCAGCGGAATCTTCATCTGCCAACGGCTTTGGCCATCTTTGACATGGTCATCCCGATTGGCGAGGCGCGCTTTGAGCGCGAACTTGAGCGGCTTCAGGCCATGAAGGCCGAGGACCTTGTGCAACCCGATGTGAAGACTGTGGATGCTGATGCGGACTTGGGCGAGATCGCGACCATCATGAGCGAGCATGGCGTGCACCATTTGCCCGTCATGGAAAACGGACAGGTGGTTGGCCTAATCAGCAAGCATGATGTGATTCGGGCCCTGGCGCGTCGCTGAGCACGGAGCCCCAGATGTTAGAAGATGCCTGGAAAAACTTCAGGTATCACCTCGACTCAGAGGAGCAGACCATTGATTTTGCGAGATGTTTTTCTTTGCTCCTCAAGCCATCAGACGTTGTCGCCCTGCATGGTGACCTGGGGGCTGGAAAAAGCGTGCTGGCGCGAGCGATGATGCGTTCGCTCGGTGTCCGGGAGCAGGTGATGCCAAGCCCGACCTTTTCCATCATTCAGGAATATGAGGCACGGGGATGCCGGGTGGCTCATATGGATTGGTATCGGCTGCATGGTGCTGAAGAATTGGAGATCATCGGCGTACGCGATTACTTTCGTCCGCCATGGATTTGCCTGATCGAATGGGCCGAGCGCGCACCGTCTTTGCTGCCAGAGACGACACTGCACTTGCACATGATGACTGCGGGCGATCAGCCGACATGCCGCGTGGTTGAAGGGCGAGTGCCGGTATCACGTGGCTGGAAGGGTTGGAACGGCTAATGCGTCTTTTTGCCGCGCTTGACCTGAGTGCAGAGGCCAGTGAGGAGCTGGCCTTGTGGTGGCAACAGGCCGGTTTGCAATTGCATGCCAGTGAATGGCGCTTTGTACCCAGGGAGAATTGGCACCTTACGCTTGCCTTCTATGGGGAGGTCACAGGGGGTGAGGCAGACCGTTTGGTGGATGATCTATCGGAGCGACTGCTTGATTTTCAGCCGCTTGTGTTGTGCCTGAAAGGATCTGGTGTTTTTCCATCCCTTGCCAGGCCTCGCGTCATCTGGGCTGGTGTCGAAGATGCACATTCACCCGGTCGTCTTGCCCAACTTGCGCGTTGTTGCCGTCTTGCCGGCCATGCTACGCTTCGCAAGCGGGGTGCAAAGGAGGATCCTTTCCGTGGTCATGTCACGCTTGCCAGGGCTCGAGGTCTGGTCTCGCCTTTGAAGCCTGAGATGTGGCAGGATTTTCCGCCTTTGCCGGATGTGGAATGGGTGGCCGATACCGTTTGTTTGTATCGGTCGGTCCTGAGGCCCGAGGGTGCGCAATACCGCTGCATCGAAGAGTTTAGACTGAAGGAGTAAAGTCGATGTCCGATAAAACCAAGGCCCTTGAAACGGCCATGAGCCAGATTGAACGCCAGTTTGGCAAAGGGGCCGTCATGCGTCTCGGGGACCAAAGCAAGGTCGCCGTCGATGTCATTCCGACAGGCAGCCTGGCGCTGGATGCAGCGCTGGGTGTCGGCGGATATCCGCGAGGCAGGGTGATCGAGATTTATGGTCCGGAATCCTCCGGTAAGACCACGCTTGCCCTGCATGCCGTTGCCGAGGCCCAGCGCAAGGGAGGCGTGGCCGCCTTTGTTGATGCCGAACATGCGCTGGATCCAGTGTATGCCGAAAAACTCGGCGTCAATGTCAATGAACTGATTGTGTCGCAACCTGATTCCGGCGAGCAGGCGCTGGAAATCGTGGACATGCTGACGCGTTCCGGCGCCCTGGATGTCATCGTGGTCGATTCGGTCGCGGCGCTGACCCCGCGCGCTGAGCTGGATGGAGACATGGGCGACTCCCATATGGGACTGCAGGCTCGGCTGATGAGCCAGGCTCTGCGCAAGCTGACCGGCTCCATTGCCCGTTCCAAGACCATGGTGATCTTCATCAATCAGATTCGCATGAAGATTGGCGTCATGTTCGGCAATCCGGAAACCACAACCGGGGGTAATGCGCTGAAGTTTTATGCATCTGTCAGGCTGGATGTGCGGCGCACGGGGGCCATCAAGAAGGGCGATGAGGTGCTGGGCAACGAGACGCGCGTTAAGGTCGTCAAGAACAAGGTTGCTCCGCCATTCAAGCAGGCTGAGTTCTCGATCATGTACGGTGAGGGGATCTCCCATGCCGGTGAGGTGCTGGACCTGGGGGTCAAGCATGGGTTGATCAGCAAGAGCGGGGCCTGGTATGCCAAGGGTAATGAGCGTATCGGCCAAGGCAGGGACAATGCGATCAACTTTCTCAAGGAACATCCCGAAATGATGTCCGAGGTGGAGATAGCGCTTCGCCGCGAGCTTGGTTTGCCCGAACTTGATCAGGCTGAAGCGGGATAGGCTTCAGGTCCATGATGGACCACAAGACGGCACTTGGCTATGTGCTGCACCTGTTGGCCAGGCGAGAGTATTGTGCGGCGCAGCTGCGTGCCAAGCTGCTGCAGCGCGGTGCCACAGAGGAGACGGCTGATAGCGTCATCCGCGAGCTTTCCGAGCAAGGCCTGATCAGCGACGAACGGTTCGCTGAGTCTTTTCTACGGGCACGTCAGCAACGTGGTGATGCGCTCTGGCTGGCGGTTAGGAAGGCCGAAGCTCTGGGGGTTGATGCCCGGGCGCTGGAGAGGGTTCGCAAGCGCATGGAACATGTGCAGAGTTCGCTTGAGATCTGCAGACGCCTGCTTGCAGCCCGGGATCCCCAGGGTTTGCGCCATGAAGATGAGAGGATTTGGCAAAGGCATGCCAGATTCTTGCGCAGCAAAGGACATGACATGGCTTCCATCATGCAGGCATTGAAAGAACACGGGGAGGACAGCTAATTGAGGACTTCGGAGATACGTCAAAGATTCCTGGACTATTTCGCTGAACGTGGTCATACCATCGTGCCCTCCAGTCCGTTGATCCCTCATGGGGATCCCACGTTGATGTTCACCAATGCCGGCATGGTCCAATTCAAGAATGTCTTTCTCGGCAACGAGAGCCGACCCTATACGCGCGCTGCTTCCAGCCAGAAGTGCGTACGCGCTGGCGGTAAGCACAATGATCTGGAAAATGTTGGGCATACGGCGCGTCATCACACGTTTTTCGAGATGCTCGGAAACTTTAGCTTTGGGGACTATTTCAAGGCCGAGGCCATTGCCTATGCCTGGGAGTTCCTGACGTCATACATGGGGCTTGATCCCGAGCGCCTATTTGTCACCGTATTCGAAGAGGATGATGAGGCCTACAGGATCTGGACGCACGACATCGGAGTGCCTGAATCCAGGATGGCCCGCATCGGGGCCAAGGACAACTTTTGGAGCATGGGCGAAACAGGGCCATGCGGTCCGTGTTCGGAAATCTTCTATGATCATGGAGAGCATGTACCCGGCGGACCACCAGGCTCGCCGGATGAGGATGGAGATCGCTTCGTCGAGATATGGAATCTCGTTTTCATGCAATATGATCGTGATGAAAATGGCGAACTGCATCCGTTGCCGAAACCGTCGGTCGATACGGGCATGGGCCTGGAACGCATGGCGGCCGTTATGCAGGGTACGCATGACAATTATGCCATCGATTTGTTCCGCCACCTCATTGAGGCTGCTTCAGAGATCACCCGCGTTCCATTTGGACGTGACGCCGAACATGATGTTTCCCTGCGCGTACTTGCCGATCATCTGCGCTCGGTTTCTTTTCTGATCGCCGATGGTGTCTTGCCCAGCAATGAGGGTCGCGGCTTTGTGTTGCGCCGCATATTACGCCGGGCCTGTCGTCATGGACGGTTGCTGGGCATGAAGGAAGCCTTCATGTATCGCTTGGTCCCGGCTCTCGTTCAGGAAATGGGGGACCAATACGCAGAACTCAGGGACAACCAGGACAACATCGAACAAATCATTCGCATTGAGGAGGAACGCTTCATCAGAACCCTGGACAAGGGACTGAAACTGGTCGAGAAGGCCGCCTCCGAGGCCGGCGAGGGGGGCATGATTTCCGGGACAACCCTATTCATGCTTTATGACACCTACGGCTTTCCGCTCGATCTAACCGCGGATATCCTGAAAGGCCGAAACATCAGGCTCGATCTTGAGGGCTTTGAGAAGGCCATGAAGGAGCAGCGGGAACGCGCCCGGGCAGCTTGGGGCGGATCAGGGGAAACAGCCGTGCCCAGGGCGCTTTTCGAATGGCGGGAAGAGCATGGCGCCACCGAATTCCTTGGATATGTGACCCTGCAGGCCGAGGGAGCGATCATCGGACTGCTCAAGGACGGAGAGCCCGTGCAAGCCCTTGAGAAAGGCGAGCAGGGCTGGCTTGTGGCCAATCAGACACCATTTTATGCCGAGTC
>RFGS01000024.1 GCA_003695905.1 Zetaproteobacteria bacterium
CCAGGTCAGCATCCGAGAGCCCCTGTATCTGCAAGCCTGGCGGGGCACTTGGCTGACCAATCCACCCCCGGCCATGGGAGGGCTGCTCGTGGCACTCGGGCTGCAATTCCTCGAAAGGCGCGGTAGCCTGAATAAAAGCAATTGGGCACAAGAAATTCCCAGGGCATTGCGGCATATCAGCGGGCTACGCAATCGGGGGTTGGATCATGCGATCCATGAACCCGATATCGCAAGAAAAATGCTGTCGACTCATTTGGATCTGCCACATGCACCCGTGGAACATGAACCGGACAACCGGCATGGCAGCACGACGCACATCAGCATCATCGATGCAGAAGGCACAAGTGTGGCCATCACGACAAGCAACGGCGAAGGTTCAGGTATCGTGGTTCCGGGAACGGGCATGCATCTGAACAACATGCTTGGTGAGGAAGACATCAATCCCGGTGGATTTCACCGCCTTCCAGCAGGCATGGAACTGCCATCCATGATGGCACCCACGATGTTTCTGCGTCATGGCATGCCCAGCCTGATCCTTGGCAGCGGCGGTTCCAACCGCCTTCGAAGCGCGATCCTGCAGGCGGCCCTCCGACATGTCGTGCTGGGCGATCCCATCGAAAAGGCGGTCTGTTTTCCGCGAATGCACAATGAAGGGAACGAACTGGATGTCGAGCCAGGCATTTTGAGCGAGCCGGCAAAGCATGCCCTTGAGCAACAAGGGTGGCACATCCGCACATGGCGCGAGACAAGCGTGTATTTCGGTGGGGTTCATGCCATTGCCATCGACCACCGTGGAGGGGTTGATGCAGCGGGCGATCCAAGAAGAGGTGGCGTGGCATGGGTACAGTAAAACAAGCCTTGATTGCCCTGGGGGGCAATCTCGGAACTGTCCGCGATACCTTTATCCAGGCACGCAAACAGCTGGACAAGCTGCCCGACATCGAGCTTCTCGACAGTTCACTGCTCTACCAGACTTCCCCCGTGGGTGTCGCTGGCCAGCCGGATTATCTGAATGCCGTGATTCGGGTCCAATGCTGCCTTTCCGCCAACAGACTGCTTGACATCCTGCTCGGGCTTGAACGCCGTTTCGGGCGGGTCAGGCCAGCACCGCGCTGGAGTGCGCGCACACTTGATCTAGACCTACTCGACATGGAAGGCATCTTGCTGGACACTCCCAAACTGATCCTGCCCCACCCGCGGATGCATGAACGCCTTTTCGTTCTACGGCCTTTATGCGACATTGCCCCGGAGTGGATTCACCCCAGGTTGGGACTGACGGCACAGTCGTTGCATGACGCCCTGCTTGAACGTGGTGAGCCCCCCATAACAGAAGGCATGCAGTGGTAAGTCACCCATTCCAGTTCGCGCATATCGCCATTGAGGGACCAATCGGAGTTGGCAAAACAACGCTGGCCAGGAAGCTGGCAGACCGTCTGCAGGCATCACTCGTGCTTGAGAACATCGATGATAATCCCTTCATCCAATGGTATTATGAAGATCCGGCCCGTCATGCGCTTTCTGTGCAGCTTTCCTTCCTGTTCTCCCGCCTGCGCCAATGGCAAGAACTCTCCCAGCAGGAACTGTTCCACCAGGGCCGGGTCATTTCTGATTACCTATTCGCCAAGGACCGATTGTTCGCCACCATAACACTGACCGATGCAGAGCTTGCTCTTTACGACAAGGTCGCGCATAGCGTGGCCTGTGATCTGCCAAAACCGGATCTGGTGATCTATTTACAGGCGGGACTGGACAGTATCATGAAACGCATTCGCAGGCGAGGACGCTCCTTCGAGCGCAATCTCGATGAGAGCTATCTGCAACGGGTCATCGCAGCCTATGATCGTTTCTTCTTTCACTATGACGAAACACCACTGCTCATCGTGCAGACGGACCGCATGAACTTTGCCGAAGATCCCGCCGCCATCGACAGCCTAATCCGGCGCATAGCCAGCATGCGGGGATTCATCGAATTCTGGGCCGATCTTTCATAGCGCCACCAAGCAGCCCCCGCCCGATACCGGCCAAAGCCTATCGCATGTCACGAACCGGTGCGGCAATGTCCAGTCGGCGGCCGTCTTCGAGGAACAAGTGCAGGTGCACATCTTCCCCTCGCTTCAGCGTTCGCCGGAGACCTCGCAGCATGATGTGCATGCCACCGGGTGCAAACACGACACGTTCACCCGCGGGAAGATCCACGCCCTCAAGATGCACCATCTGCATCATATTACCATGACGACGCATCGCGTGAAACTCAGCTTCCGATGCCTCATCACAGGAAACCCTGCGCAAGCGATGTCCTTGAGCTTCCATATTGAGAACAACCATGTAGGCAGCCACAACTTCCGCGCCAGGTGGTGGCAGGCTCACCCATGCATCACGGACTTCCACCTCACCAGCCTGAGCTGTCAGACTCCAACACACCAGCAGTAAAATGCTCAACAATCGAAACTTCATTGTACCCTCCAAAGCCAGCGTTGCATGGCCATGGCCATCTCCTCCGGCGCCGTTCTTTCATCAAATAGCGACACGACCTGTCCATCGGCATTGACCAGATAGATAAACGTGGAATGCTCAACAGCATAATGATCTCCGGGATTTGCCGGCAGGGAAAAATCCGCCCGCCACCGGTGTGCCACTTCGCGCAATTTCTGCGGAGCCCCAGTCAGACCCACAATCCTGCGATCAAAGAAGCGTACATAATCCCTGAGCAACTTGGGCGTATCACGCGCTGGATCAACACTGATGAACAAACCGGCCACCCTTTCTCTCCAGGGCCTGGAAACCATGTTCAAGGCTCTGGCCATGACACCCAAAGCCATCGGACAAGCATCCGGACAGTGCGTATAACCGAAATACAGCAGCACAACCTTGCCCCGAAAATCACTCAGCGAAACAGGCCCTTTGGCCGATTGCAGCGTGAAATCACCCCCCATGCCCAACAATGCGTCCGGCACCGAAGGCATGAGGCGTTGATAAAGGCAGAACGGACCGACAAGCACCCCACCCATCAAGATCAACACAAGCCCCGCCACCTGCAACCTGCTCAACAGAGCACTCATGGTGTTTCCCGCCCAACCAGGCTATCAAGTGCAGACATCATGTCCGCATGCATCCACTCGCGCTCACCAAAGAACCGACCCAGGATGCGACCGGAACGACCGATAACATAAGTCGTGGGCAGCATGCGCACATGATAGCGTTGACGAACGGTACCGTCCGCATCGAGAAGAATCGGTAGTTTGAGTCCAAGACTGGATACGAATGCAGCCACGCGCTCGCTCGAGCCACGATCCACATTGACGGCCAGCAGCACCCATCCCTTCTTTTTCGCCTGATGCCAAAAGGCATCGACTCCAGGCATCTCACGACGACAGGAAACGCACCAGGTGGCCCAGAAATGAAGCACAACGACATGGCCGCGTGCATCGTGGAGGGAGAAGACCGAACCATCCAAAGCCGGAAGTGAAAAATCCGGTGCGGGGACAGATTGCTTGGGCAATTGGATGGCCTGCACCGGCGCAGCATCGGCGCTCCAAGATAAGGGATGTATGGCAAACATCAGGAGCAACATAAGACCCCAATGGGTCATTGCTCTGAAGCCCATGCCGCCGGATCGTCGACATGGGCCCATCTGCACAGGTTTAGCGGGCATGGTCCTTCAGATAGGTGGCAATCGTTTTCCATTCTTCCGGCGTCATTTGCATGCCGCGCTCTTCCATGCGTAGCTTCATCACGTGCAACATATGTTGCCAATGCACCCAGTCCAA
>RFGS01000025.1 GCA_003695905.1 Zetaproteobacteria bacterium
AATGTTTTCAAGGCCTTATGTTTGGTTGCGGGGGCCGGATTTGAACCGACGACCTTCGGGTTATGAGCCCGACGAGCTACCACTGCTCCACCCCGCGTCGTTGTGTGGCCGAACTATAGGCGTGAAACGTCGCTTGTCAACGCTTGTCCGTGTTCTGCTCAAGACGCCGGAATCGGATGCTGCGAGGCTTGCCTTCCGGGTCATCTGGTGGAAAAAGCAGTGTGATGGTTTCCCAGTTCTTGTCATGCTCGATATGAACTGGCCCCATCCAGCGGTCGCCGATGCCGAAGCCGATTTGATCGTCCTTGATGATCTCGACTGTCGAAAGCACTTTCAGGGGCGGATGTTCATCTGGCATGATGAGCTTTACGCTTTCATCTGCATAGAACTGCAGGCGGGCATTGCCATCGACTTGTGCCCATTTTCCGACCAGCTGCTCCATCGTCGTCAAGGGCACGGGGTTGTCCGCTGCCATGCAGCCACCAAGCATGAGCAGTGCTATGAGCCAACAGAAACGATACAAGGATTTCATCGATCTAGCCCCTCGGCTTCAGCATGTGTCCTGTGATGCTGAGTTCGTCGCTATCCACGGGCTTGAAAACCGTGATGGTTTCCCGAATCGAACCATGCTCGAATTTCAGCAGATAGCCGAAGATATAGAAGTCGCCACGAAAACGAGGGTCCTTTTGCTGGAAGGTGGGCTTGATCGTTTTGAGTTGTCCGTAGCGTTCCGGAAGTGAAGCCAGCGTCTGTCGCCACAGCTTTTCCGGGTGCGCCTTGAGGAACTGCTGATCATAAAGTGGCATGATCTGATCCCAGGCCTGCTGCTGCATGGCCTGGTGCAGTTGTTTGACTAGCTGTTCGGCCTCCTGCTGATGGCTTGCCTGGGTCAGGCATCCTGCCTGTAGCAGGGCAAGCATGATGGCCAGAAAACGAAATCGCATGGGTTGTTCCTCCGTTGTGCGCAGGATTCTAGGCCGAAATGGCGAAAGGTCACGTGCGGACATGCCCGGACTTGCAAAGATCGGGACAAGAAGAATAATGGCGCGCCATGACCAAGAAAAGCCAGCCGCTCAAACCGGGCGAGAAAATCCTTTTTACCGTGGCCGGTGCCTTTGTGGTTTTTGCACTGGTCGCTTTCATCATCATGCAGTTTGTGATTGCCAAGTCGGACAAACCTGTGTTTGAAACCAAGACACATGCTGAACTTTCCCCTGAAGGACAGCATGGCTCCGAATTGTTTCGCACTAATGGGTGCACAACCTGTCATCGGGCGCTGCGCAATGGAACGAACATGGGGCGCACTGCCGATCTTGATGGTATCGGATCGCGTCGATCGCTGGAATGGCTCTATGCCTTTCTGCGTTATCCCGAGCAGACTTATGGTGCGCCGACCATCGATCACCATGCCGGCGAGCATTCCGCGGCCTATGTTGCCCAGCTTCCTGAAAAGGACCTGCATGCCATCGCCGTGTTTCTTTCCGAGCTGAAGGCCGATCAGGGCTCGGCTGCCGCGCCGGTTCCGCCCAAGGGGGAGTCGCCGTTCATCGATGCCATGGTCAAGATGATGGCCCCGAAGGAATGGAAGGAGAAGTACAAGGACATTCGAGACAAGATGAAGGAAGAACAGGCGGCGCAGGCTGGCAGCCAGACATCTACGGATGCGCCTGCCGATGCCACTCAAGGAGAACATCCGTGAAACAGCCCTGGGAAGATCAGGAATATGTCAGGTATACACTCTGGTTTGTGTTCGCATGCATCATTTACAGCCTGATCGGCTTTTCCTGGGGTGCGCTCATGGGTGGTATTCATGAGTTCCGCCATTTTGTGGATCACAGATTGCATGGCAATCTGATCGTGCGTGCGCATACGCACATCAACCTGCTTGGTTGGGTTGAGATGGCCATTTTCGCTGCTGTCTACTACATCATCCCGAGGTTGGTGAAGCGTCCCATCTACAGCATCAAGCTGGTCAAGCTGCATTTCTGGACGCACAACCTCGGATTGATCGGCATGGTCGTATTCTTCACCACGGCCGGCGTCATTGGTGGTTCGGCGAGCGTCTCGATGGCCCCGGCCGAGGTCGAGCAGCTGGTGCGTCCCTGGCTGGCCACAATGGGAGTCTTTGGCACCCTGGTGTTGCTGGCCAATTGCATTTGGGCCTACAATATCTTCATGACCTGCAAGGGGTGGCGCCGGTGAGGGTTTTGCTTGCAGTTGTGCTTGTCCTGTTTCTTGGGGGCTGTGGTGACATGACCGTTGGCGGTGGTGGTGTGCTTCTTGCCGGCAAGCCCGCGCCTGTCATCAAGACCAAGACGCTCAAGGATGTGGGGGGTGATCTTGCCAAGATCACCAGCTACCGCTATCCCGATCCGCGCATGTATCAGTGGTCGTTCGATGATGCCCTGAAGATGCACAAGCCCATTGTTGTTGAGTTTGCCACTCCGGGCCACTGTACGCAGTGTGACAAGCAGCTTCAATTGCTCAAGGTCATGATGAACAAATATGAGGACAAGGTTCTCTTTCTGCACATGGATCAGTATTACAATCCCGAGGCTTATAATGCCTTTCAGGTGCGCGGAGAGCCCTGGACTTTCATCATCAATGAGCAAGGGCTGGTCGAGGTGGTTTATCCAGGACGCATTCTCTATCAGGAAATCGATCCGGTGCTTGCGCGCCTGACCGAAGGGGCAGGCTGAATGGGCAAGCGCCAGGATGAGATCCAGGTGCAGCTTCAGCCAGACAAGTCCGGCGTTATCTGGGATCTGCTGCTGTATGTTCCGACCGTGACGTTCCTGTTGCTCTGGGGGCTGAAGTTCTGGTATGGAAAGGAGGATCAGGTCTGGATCGGGTACGGACTCATGTTTCTGGGCTTTTTCTTTCTGATGGTCGGTGGTGGTCGGGTTCTTCGGCGCCTGCTGATCCTGCCAAGTGCGCCGGTGGAGATGGATGTCAACCGGAAGCGCATCCGCATGACCTTGAAGAATGGTGATACGGTTTCATTACTGCGCGATGTGCGCTTCTTCTCAGATTATGCCGGTAAATCCTTTGCGCTGACGGGCCTTGACCAGCAGGGCGTCAAGCGACAGTTCATCTTTCATCGCAAACAGTTCGACGAAGCCGACTACGAGCGCGTCTGCAAGCTGCTGGAGTGTTACAAGTAAGATTCAGCCCCGTCCCTGGCGGCGCAGGATGTCCCAGAAGAAGTAGCCCATGATCATGGCGGCGATCGTGACAACGATGGCGATGAGCCAGAACTCGGTGCGTTCGCTGACCAGGCCGCCGACGAACATATGCACGGAATAGCCGAAGATGAACAGTCCGGCCAGTCCACTGATGCCAAAAAGCAGTATTTCCCGCATGGCTGAAAGATGCAGTGAAAATATTGATAGCTCAAGGGTTGCGAAGCCCCCTTGTGCCATGCGCCATCGTTTGTTGCATGGGCTTGACATGAATTGTATTAAGGATAGCTTGCGGGATTATTAAAGGGAATTCATGTTTGAATTCTAGGAGAGCAAGAGAGGAGGGTTGACGTGAAAAGTTCGATATGGTTGACCATCGTCGCCGGTTTTGTGACTGGTATGGGCAACGGCTCCGTGTTTACGGCTGCTTTTCTGCTGGCTGTGGGGCGCGGTCCGTTCGATCAGGCTGGCTTGTGGTTCATGGATCCTTATGATCCCTTCACCTATCAGGGTGTGGCGGACTGGATCATGTTTATTTTCGGTTTCGCATTCGTATTGATTCTGGGCTATGCGCTCAAGCAGCATGCATTGCTTGAAGGGATTCAGGAGGAGTAAGGAATGGACACGATTGCATCAATTCTGGGTGTTTTGCTGGCATTCTCGAGTATGTGGTTCGCATGGTATCTGCTGATGCCGGGCCAGCATGACGAGACAACGCGCGACGAATAATCAGAGAAACTTAACTAGGGGGACTTTTCAACAATGCTGAAATACTTATTCGCAAAAGAAGACGATATCCCGCAGGGAACTGCGGCGATTTTCTTCGGCGTTTCGTCCATCGCTTGGTTCATTATCGGAACCGGCCTTGGTTCTTTTAACGCGGCCAAGCTCGCCTTTCCGGACTTTTTTCACGGACTGTATGCATTGCAGTTTGGGCATATGCGCCAGGTGCACGTCCATGCCGTGATCTTTGGCTGGATCGCTATGGCTTTTGCCGCATCCATGATGTACATCACGCCAGCGCTGGGTAACACCAAGCTTTGGTCTGAAAAGCTCGGTGTCTGGAACTGCCTGCTGTACAACGT
>RFGS01000119.1 GCA_003695905.1 Zetaproteobacteria bacterium
TCATCCGGCATATCATCTTGACACGGCAGCTTGGCAGAAAGTGCGCCTGATGACAACGGCCAAAACCCGTTCTAGACAGCATCCTCATCCTGCTCCCCGGTTCGGATACGCACGGTACGCTCCACAGAAGACACAAACACCTTGCCGTCACCCACCTTGCCCGTGCGCGCAGCCTGCACGATGGCATCCACGATCTCATCGGACCGATCCTCCGGAACGACAACCTCCAACTTGACCTTGGGGAGAAAATCGACGACATACTCTGCACCGCGATACAGCTCCGTATGCCCTTTCTGGCGCCCGTATCCCTTCACCTCGGTCACAGTCATCCCATGCACACCGAGTTCAGTGAGCGCATCTTTGACATCGTCCAGTTTGAACGGCTTGATGATGGCCTCAATCTTTTTCATTGCACTCCTCCCCACCTCCGCTCAACGTTCCACAAACCCATGGGTGATTGGATACCGCCTGTCCCGTCCGAATGCACGACGGGTGATCTTCACGCCCGGCGGGGCCTGGCGGCGCTTGTATTCCGCCTGCTGCAGCATTCGGACGACGCGCAGCACCTCCGCGCGATCATAGCCGAGGTCGACGATGACTTCCACAGGTAGGCACTCCTCGATGCTTGCCTTCAGAATGGCATCCAGCACCTCGTAATCCGGTAGGGAATCCGAATCCTTCTGACCGGGCCTGAGTTCGGCCGAAGGCGGCTTCATGATCGTATGCTCGGGGATGACCTCCTGGTCACGGTTCAGCCAGCGGCAAAGCGCATACACCTGTGTCTTGTACACATCCTTGAGCACAGCAAAGCCTCCAGCCATGTCACCATACAGGGTGGCATAACCCACGGCCATCTCGGACTTGTTACCCGTCGTCAGTAACATCCGGCCCGTCTTGTTAGACAGGGCCATGAGCAACAACCCCCGCATGCGGGCTTGGATGTTTTCCTCGGTGACATCCAATTTATTCATACCCCACAACTCGAACACGGGGGTGAGAATCGATTCAACGGCATCCACACCGTCTTGAATGGGCAAAGTGATGGTCTCCACGCCAAGATTGCGCGCAAGCTGCTTAGCATCGCTGATCGAATGGCTGCTCGAATACTTCGAGGGCAGCAGCACTCCCAGCACATTGCCTGCACCCAGAGCTTCGACTGCAATGGCCGCAGTCAGGGCCGAGTCGATCCCGCCGGACAGGCCGATGAGCACACTCGAACAACCGTTTCGCAGCACATAATCGCGAACCCCGAGCACAAGTGCCTCCCAGATTTGCTCAATCTCCTCCGGCAATGGAGCAATGTTCTCGGCGCCGGGCCTGCCAAGGTCGATGACCTCTCCACACCGCTGAAACAATGGGGCACGCCACAGCAGGTTGCCAAGCGCATCCGCTGCATGGGAACCGCCATCGAACACGATCTCGTCCTGCCCGCCAACGGGATTGATGTAAACAAGCGGTGCTCCAAACTGACGAGCCCGTCGCATGACCAATGCCTCTCGCTCACGCTGTTTATCGGCATGAAACGGAGATGCATTAAGATTGAGCCATACGTCACAGGCCAGTTCTTGCTGGCTTGCAGCCAGATCATCGTGCCATAGATCCTCGCAGATACCCATGCCCACGCGCCAGCCGCAGATCTCAAATACGCAGTTCTTTCCATCCCCGGGAATGAAATAACGGCGCTCATCAAAAACACCATAATTGGGCAGTTTCTGCTTGTCGTAAACACCCAGAAGACGTCCGTTCTGTGCGATCCAGGCGCTATTGAAAAGGTGGCGCCCTTGTTCTCGGGGCGCGCCAAACACGGCAACCGTGCTTCCCGTCGCTGCGGTGATCTCATGAACGGCTCGCGCCATGGCCTGACGGAAGGCAGGCCTTTCCAGAAGATCTTCAGGAGGATAACCGGTCACTGACAACTCTGGAAAGACGGCGAGGTCGCAATCAAGGCGTTCGGCCTTTCGCAAATCGTCAATGATCTTGCGCACATTGTTGCTCAGCTCGCCAACGCGCTGATCCATCTGGGAAACAAAGATGCGCACCTGCTAACCTCCCGTACGCGGGCAGCGTAACGTCTGCCCCCCATGTCTGTCCACGAGCATTGCATCACCATAGGAATAGAAGCGATACCCTTGCCGGATGGCATGATCGTAGGCCTTCAGAACGCGCTCCCGTCCAGCCATGGCGCAGACCAGCATCAACAACGTGGATCGGGGAAGGTGAAAATTGGTCAGCAGCGCATCAACGATGCGGAAGTGATAGCCGGGATAGATGAAGATTGATGTCCGGCCTGGACCCGGTCGAACGCGTCCTGAAGCGCCCGCTGCTTCCAGTGTCCTCAGGCTGGTCGTGCCAACAGCGACAATGCGCCGGCCTTCATCCAGAGCGCAGTTGATGATTTCCGCCGTATCCTCGGGTACGACAAAGGCTTCCTCATGCATGCGGTGCTCCTCCACATGCTCGACCTGAACCGGTTGAAAGGTTCCAGGCCCGACATGTAGCGTCACCGTAGCAAAGCAAGCACCGGCCCGCTGCATTGCCGACATCAGCTCGGGAGTCAGATGCAGACCGGCCGTCGGAGCCGCCACCGCCCCAGGATGTCGCGCAAACACGGTCTGATAGCGCTCATGGTCCTCCTCGTTGTCGGGCCGGTCAATGTAGGGAGGAAGAGGCATGTGGCCACAGGTGTAAATGGCTTCGGCCACGCTGGCAAATGGGGACTCGGCATGAAGTTTCACCACGATATGCTTGCCGTCACGCGCAATGATAGTGGCTGCAAAGCCCTCAGCAAACGCGATCCTCATGCCAGGTTTTAGCGGCTTATTGGCCCTACCCCAAGCATACCACTGATTGTCCCCGCCGGATGGCTCCAACAGCAGAACCTCAACCTTACCCCCACTGTCTTTCCGACCCAAAAGCCTGGCTGGAATGACCCGGGTATCATTGATGACCCAGACATCGCCAGGACACACCAATCCAGGTAGATCGCGGATCATGCAATCTAGAAATCCATTCCCCAGAACCATCAACCGTGCCCCATCACGCTCAGGAAGTGGCCGGCTGGCTATCCGCTCTTGGGGAAGGTCGAAATCAAAATCGGAGAGTTGCATCGGCTGCGAAGCATACACCAATGCACGACGGACGCAGCTGTCGGTCGCTCACACTGGTAAGGCCAGAGCATCAATAAGCAGACGAAGTTCCATCATCTGCTCGTTTACCTGTTCTTACCTCCACGACTGCTATCTTCTCGACTTTGAAACAAACTCGGCCACCATGCTCAATAGCGTTTTTGCCGTATATGGTTTCTGGATGAAGCCGGCCAGCCCCTTGCCAGCGAAACGCTGCGTGGCCGTCTGCTGATTGTAGCCCGAGCAGAGAACAACGCGGATGTCCGGGCAGATGCGGCGCATCTCGGTGAACGCCTCCTCGCCGCCCATGTGTGGCATGGTCATGTCCAACAACACGCAGTCGATTGCATCACCAAGCTCGCGCACCTTTTCCACGGCTTCCAAACCATCGGCAGCCTGCAAAACTGTATACCCCGCCTCCTCAAGCATCATCGCCGCGATTTCACGCACTGTATCTTCATCATCAACAACCAGCACCATCCCCTCGCCCTTCGGAGCCTTCACCGCCTGGCTTTCCTTCAAGCTGACCGCCCCGGACTGCGCCGCAGGGAATAGGACCTTGAATGTCGTGCCCTTGCCCTTCTCGGAATAGACTTTAATGGCGCCGTGATGCCCGCGCACGATGCCGAGAATGGCGCTCATGCCGAGCCCACGGCCGGTGAACTTCGTCGTAAAGAACGGCTCGAATAGCCGCCTCTGCGTTTCCTCGTCCATGCCGCAGCCAGTGTCGGAAACCTCGAGATAGACGTAGCGGCCAGGCGCCAGCCCCTCCTCCACATAGACGCTCTTCAGATAATCGGCGTCAGCCTGCATCATGCCCGTGGCGATCATGATGTTGCCGCTCCTCTCGCCGATAGCCTCGTTGGCATTGATGACCAGATTCATGATCACCTGCTGCATCTGCGCCACATCGGCCTCGATGGCTGGCAGATTCTCGGCCAGCTCGTAGCGCAGCACCACGCCCTTGTGAATGGAAACCTCGAGAAGCCGCGTCATCTCCGCGACCATCTCGGACAGATTCACCGGCTGCACGACGAACCGGCCCTTGCCGGAATAGGCGAGCATCTGCTTGCACAGATCAGCCGCGCGCTGGCTGGTCTGCTCGATGGCCGCCAGGTTCTCGATCACCGGGTCCAGCGGCTTCGCCTTCATGCGCGCCAGCGCCGCATGCCCCATGATGGCCGTGAGCAGGTTGTTGAAATCATGCGCGATGCCGCCGGCGAGCACGCCGAGGCTCTCCAGCCGCTGCACATGCTCCAGCTTCTCCTGCTCCTGCTTCTCCTTCGTGACATCCTGGTCAA
>RFGS01000120.1 GCA_003695905.1 Zetaproteobacteria bacterium
AAGGGTGTTATAGTCCGTCCTCGACAATGGACACCTTGGTCCCTATCCCGGCGTTGAGGCACTCTGCCGCCCTGCCTCGATTGGCCGCGATCTCAATCAGCCCCTGACTGTTCTCATACCAGAACAGCCCGCCCTCCGGTACTTCGGCAAATGTTCTTGCATGAGCAATGATGCGATCACCCACACTGAGCAGTTGATCCTTGCTGAGCTCATTTCTCCAGATCCCCGTCATCAGATTTCCGAAATGATCCACATAGATGACTTCATGGCATACATCAGGCCAGTCCACTCCAATGCCGGGGGCACATGGACAAAGAGAAACCTCCTTTCCTGTGGCCAATCTTGCTGCCACCGGAGCAAACCAGTCGCGTCCATGAAAACTGGCTGAAAGGTTTTCGGGCACCCAGTCGATGGCATACCAGGAAGCGGGGCCCTGGCGGCGTGCCGCAATAGCCAGCAATCCATTGTCCGGCCCCACCAATACATGTGATTGGGTATGAATGACCAATCCTCGTCTCCGGGATCCGACGCCGGGATCCACGACCGCAAGCACAGTGACGCCGCATGGAACATGATCAAGCAATGCCGCCAACAGATAAGCCGACAGACGAGGATTGCACACGGGAGCATCGTGCATCAAGGAAATTCGTGGAACATCAGGAGCTGCACAGGCCAGGACCGCCTCCATTTGGCCGACGTAGGGGCCGTCCCGTCCGAAATCCGTAAACATCACGATCATGAGCAATAACCATGCCATGCCCGCAAACGGCTGCCAACCGACCGGTCGTCGCTGTTTCAAGGCTGCAACGGTCACATGGGAAACAAAGCCCTTTTCCCAAAAGGCTGCATTGCACCCAGCTACGCACTAGTATCCGGCACAAAATGTTTACTCAGGAAGATGTCCCGCTCATGAACTCTGCTACCCCCAAATCACACAACGCCCCCTTTTACCAAGCTCTGGGGCAACGAATCCTGCTTCTGGATGGGGCCATGGGCACGATGATCCAGCGTCATCAACTGGAAGAATCCGATTATCGGGGGGAACGCTTTGCCCATTGGACACATGAACTCAAAGGCAACAATGACCTCCTTTCGCTCACCCGACCGGACATCATTCGGGGCATTCATGAAGCCTATTTAGAAGCTGGCGCGGACATCATCGAAACCAATACATTCAATGCCAATGCTATATCCATGGCTGACTACTGCATGGAAGGCCTTGTCTTCGAATTGAACGAAGCCGGTGCACGTCTAGCCAGGGAAGCAGCCGACAGATTTTCCACGGATGAACGTCCCCGCTTCGTTGCAGGCGTGCTCGGGCCAACAAGCAGAACTTGCTCCATTAGTCCCGATGTCAATGACCCAGCCTTCCGCAACATCAGTTTTGACGAACTGGTCACAACTTATGACCAAGCCATACGGGGATTGGTCAAGGGGGGCGTGGACCTACTGCTGGTGGAAACGGTCTTCGACACCTTGAATGCAAAAGCCGCCGTTTTTGCCATCAAGCAATTCTTCGATGAAGTCGGCTTCGAACTACCGGTCATGATTTCCGGAACCATAACTGATGCCTCCGGTCGAACACTATCTGGCCAGACGGCCACAGCCTTCTATGATTCCTTACGCCATGCTGATCCCGTCTCGATTGGATTGAACTGTGCACTCGGTCCCTCTGAGCTTCGCCAGTACATTGAAGAGCTGTCCGAAACCGCCACTTGTCACATCAGCGCCCATCCGAATGCAGGTCTGCCCAATGCCTTTGGCGGTTATGATGAAACGCCTGAGGACATGGCTGATGAAATCCGTCAATGGGCCGAGGCAGGATGGCTGAACATCGTCGGTGGATGCTGCGGAACGACCCCGGAACATATCCGGGCCATCGCCCAGGCCGTCGATGGCATTCCTCCGAGGAAGATCCCGACGTTGCCAGTGGAAACACGCCTTGCCGGACTTGAGCCTTTGCATATCGGCAAGGAGACCTTATTCGTCAACGTCGGCGAACGGGCCAACGTCACGGGGTCCGCCCGCTTCAAGCGATTGATTCTTGAAGGAGACTACGCGACAGCACTCGAGATCTGCAGGGAACAGGTTGAAAACGGTGCGCAAATCATCGATGTGAATATGGACGAAGCCATGCTCGACGGTGTGGCGGCCATGCGCACTTTCCTCAACCTGATTGCGAGCGAACCGGACATCGCCCGGGTTCCGATCATGATCGATTCCTCAAAATGGGAAATCATCGAGACTGGTCTGAAATGCATTCAGGGCAAAGGGGTCGTCAATTCCATCTCGCTGAAGGAAGGTAAGGAAAGCTTCGTCACCCACGCCAAAATGGTTCGCCGATATGGTGCGGCCGTGGTTGTCATGGCCTTTGATGAAAAAGGCCAGGCCGACAGCTATGAGCGCAAGATCGAGATATGCGAACGGTCCTACCGGATTCTGGTCGATGAGGTCGGCCTGCCTCCGGAAGACATCATCTTCGACCCCAACATCTTTGCCATTGCCACTGGTATCGAAGAACACAACAACTACGCCGTCGATTTCATCGAGGCCACCCGTTGGATCAAAAAGCACCTTCCCTACGCCCTGGTTTCCGGCGGTGTATCCAACGTCTCCTTCAGCTTTCGCGGCAACAATGCCGTTCGGGAGGCCATACATTCCGTTTTCCTGTATCACGCCATTCGTGCTGGCATGGACATGGGCATTGTCAACGCCGGACAGTTGGCTGTGTATGACGAACTGCCCGAAGAGTTACGTGAGCGTGTCGAAGACGTCGTGCTCAACCGGCGTCCCGATGCCACGGAACGATTGCTTGAAATAGCCGACCGCTATCGAGGTGATGGCTCTCAATCGAAAAAAGAAGATCTTCAGTGGCGCAATCTACCAGTCGAAAAGCGACTCGAATATGCCCTAGTCAAAGGTATCGATAGCTATATCGAAGAAGACATCGAAGAGGCAAGGCTGAAGTTTTCGCGACCCATCGAGGTGATCGAAGGCCCACTGATGGACGGCATGAACGTCGTCGGTGACCTGTTTGGAAGCGGTAAGATGTTCCTGCCGCAAGTGGTCAAGAGCGCACGAGTCATGAAGAAGGCCGTAGCGGTGCTGCTGCCCTATATCGAGGCTGAAAAACAGTCGGATGACTCTTCAACCAACGGCAAGGTGCTCATGGCGACTGTCAAGGGTGACGTCCACGATATCGGCAAGAACATCGTCGGTGTTGTGCTGCAATGTAATAACTTCGAGGTCATCGACCTTGGGGTCATGGTACCGCCTAACACGATCCTGAGCGAGGCGCGCAAACACGATGTCGATATCATTGGCTTGTCCGGCCTGATCACACCAAGCCTGGATGAAATGGTACATTTGGCCAAGGAAATGCAGCGCCAGGGTTTCACAATCCCCGTCATGATTGGAGGTGCAACGACAAGCAAGGCGCATACAGCCGTCAAGATCGCGCCGGAGTATGAGCATCCCGTTGTTTGGGTGAAGGATGCATCACGGGCGGTTGGGGTGGCACAAAATCTGGTTTCTGTAGCAAACAGGGAGCAGTTTATCGCCGAGATTTGGAAAGATTACGAACAACTCAGAAAACGACACAGCGGCAAACAGAAAACCACCGCCTGGCTGCCGCTTGAAAAAGCACGCGCAAACCGGTTTCGCCTTTTACCGGCGGACATCGCGCCCCCACCCCGACAACCGGGCATCACTGTACTGACCGACATCGATCTGAACAGGGTCCGTCAATTCATCGACTGGTCGCCCTTCTTCTCCGCCTGGGAGATTCACGGGGCTTATCCCCGCATCCTTTCTGATCCACACAAGGGCAAGCAGGCGCAAAAAATCTTCAATGATGCCCAGTCGTGGCTGGACAGGATGATTCGGGAGAACTGGCTGACCGCCAAGGCTATTTTCGGTCTCTTCCCTGCAAAATCAACGGAAGATGACAGCATTATTGTGTATGACCACGAGAACGAAGGGCAAGAAAAGGTTCGTTTTCATTTCCTGCGCCAGCAAATGGACAAAAAGGACAACCGACCCAATTTGTGCCTGGCAGATTTCATTTCGCGGGAGCAGCCGGATCACATCGGGGCTTTCGCCGTCGGCATCTTTGGCGCTGAGGAGCACGCTGCACGACTCGAGCAGGAGCACGATGATTACAGCGCCATTATGATCAAGGTTCTTGCGGACCGTTTGGCCGAGGCCCTCGCCGAAATGCTTCATGCAGACGTGCGCCGTCACTACTGGGGCTACGCACCGGATGAGGAATTGAGCAACGAAGAGCTGATTCGCGAGCGTTATCAGGGTATTCGACCCGCGCCCGGCTATCCAGCCTGCCCCGAGCACACAGAAAAGGGAACCATCTGGCGTCTGCTCGACGTGGACAGGCATATCGGCATTCATTTGACAGAGTCTTTTGCCATGTGGCCGGCATCCAGCGTCTCGGGATATTATTTTGCCAGTCCGAAGGCCCATTACTTCACAGTCGGAAAAATCAATCGTGATCAGGTTAAGGACTATGCTAGGCGCAAGGGCATGCGTCTTGAAGAGGCCGAGCGCTGGCTGGCCCCAATTCTGGGTTATGAGGTTGATGCATGAAACAAAAAGAAACCCTGTCCATCGATACCTTGATGAGCACCAGTGGCGTGAGTTTCGGCACCAGTGGAGCGAGAGGGCTTGCCAAGGACATGACCGACCGCATTTGCTATGCATACACACTGGCATTCCTGGCCATGCTCAAAGAACAAAACGCCTTGCGCTGCAAGAAAGTCGCCCTTGGCGGCGACCTTCGACCAAGCACGCCCCGTATTATGACAGCCGTGGCCTCGGCCATCATCGATGCAGGTTTCACGATTGAAAATTGCGGATATCTGCCAACTCCCGCACTTGCCACCCATGCAATCCAACAGGACATGGCCGGCATCATGGTTACAGGGAGTCACATCCCCGAAGAGCGCAATGGCATTAAATTCTATAAGCCGGATGGTGAGATCCTGAAGGCAGATGAACACTGCATGCGTGAACAAAGCGTCGCGCTGGATGCTGAGCTCTTTGATGAGAAAGGCGCCTTGCTGGAGCCATACTCATTACCAGCACCCACACCCATGGCCAGAGAGCAATATATTCTGCGCTATGTGGAGCTTTTTCCGTCTCGACTGCTGGAAGGCAGACGCATCGGAGTCTATGAACACTCCACTGTCTCCCGCGATATTCTTGGCGAGGTTCTCGAACGTCTGGGTGCTGAGGTCATCCCGCTTGGGCGATCGGAAGTGTTCATTCCAGT
>RFGS01000026.1 GCA_003695905.1 Zetaproteobacteria bacterium
CGGAAAGCCGTGCAAATTCTCTTTGGCCACCAGGAATCCGCAGAGGTAAACAACGCCTTCATCGAGGCCCTCATTGACGACGCACCGAGCCTTATCTTCTTTAAGGACCTGAACTTCCGCTATGTGCTGGCCAATCGCGCTCATGAGCGGCTGCTGGGCTGTCCGGTCGCAAAGATGCTCGGCAAAACCGATTTCGATCTCATGCCCGAAGAGGTAGCCAGACAATGCCGGGCCTCCGATCAGGCCGCACTGGCCAGCGATGAAGGCGTTCACGTAGAAGAATGTCTGTTCGGCCGCTGGTATGAGGTCTTCAAGCATGCCGTGCACGGCGAAGATGGGCGCGTCATCGGCATCGCCGGCATCATTCACGACATCCATCACGTCAAACAATTGTACCAGGAACTGCAGGAAAGCGAAAAGCGTCATCTCGAGGCCCAAAAGCTGGCGAATTTCGGCCACTGGGAACTGGATCTGGTCCACAACCGCCTATGGTGGTCGGATGGGGTTTTCCGCATCTTCGAGATCGATCCGCACAGTTTCGAGGCAAGCTACGAAGCCTTTCTGAAAACCGTGCATCCGGACGACCGGGACATGGTGGACCGCGCATACACAGCCTCGGTGGCCAACCACAAACCTTATCAAATCGAGCACCGGCTACTGATGAATGACGGCCGCATCAAATGGGTGCTGGAACGCGGCCGCACCGACTATGACCAACAAGGCAAGCCGCTTCGCTCGATCGGCACCGTGCTGGACATCACCCAGAGCAAACAGGTGGAGCTGGAGAAGCAGGCCTTGGCCGACCGACTGACACGCCAACACTCGGCCATCATAGAACTGGACAAACGGTTGCACGAACCGGCTTGCAGGCTGACCGAGGCGTTCCAACTTATCTGCGAAACCGCCTCCGAAGTGCTCGATGTCGAGCGCGCAAGCATCTGGAGACTGAGCCCCGATGGCCGGAAACTGACCTGCCTCGAGTTGTTTTGCAAAGGAACAGGCGAGCACAGTTCGGGTCTCGAGCTGTCCGCCGATGATTATCCAGCCTATTTCCAGGCGCTTGCCGAGGGGCGACAGATCGCCGCCCATGAGGCGCGCCGTGACCCGCGCACACGCGAATTTCGCGAGAGCTATCTGCAACCACTGAACATCCATGCAATGCTGGACACGGCCATTCATCTCAATGGTCGGCTGATCGGCATCCTTTGCCTTGAGCATGTGGGCACCCCCAGGCGATGGCAACCGGATGAAATGCGCTTCGCCATGGAACTTGCTGACAAGGTCACCCATGCCATGCTCAGCGAACAGCGCCAGCAGGCCGAAGCTGAGAGCCGCGCCATGGCCAGCTTCGCCGAGCACAATCCCGCGCCCGTGATGCGTGCGGATCCCAGCGGACGGGTGATCATGGCCAATAAGGCAGCCAGACAGATTGAGGGTCAACCGATGGACGTTGGCAGCCGGCTGGAGCAATTGCTGCCGGAACTCAAGCCTTCGGTGCTTGAGGAACTCATTCGCAATGGCCGCCAGATAACGCTTCAACGATCCCTAGGCACACGCCACTATCAGTTCCTCATCCTGGGACTTGCCAAACCAGCTTGTGTTCATGTCTATGGCTCGGATATCACCGAGCTATACAAAATGCAGGAAAAACTCCTGCTGACCTCGGCCGTATTCCAGAACAGCCCGATGGGCATCCTGATCACCGATGCCGATAAGCACATCCTGCTTGTGAACCCCGCATTCACCCGCATCACAGGCTATTCACCCGATGAAGTGCTGGGCAAGAATCCCCGGATTCTGAGATCCGGCAAACATGATGCCGCCTTCTATCAACGCATTTGGTCAACCATCAAGCAGCACGGATGCTGGCAGGGAGAAATCTGGAACCGGCACAAGTCCGGTGAGGTTTATCCCCAATGGGAAAGCATCTCGGCCATACGCGACGAACATGGCAGAATCTCGCATTACGTCGGCATATTTACCGACATCACCGAGAAGAAGCAGGCCGAACGTTTCATGGAGCATCTGGCCAACCATGATGCCCTGACCAATCTTGCCAATCGCAACCTGCTCATGGATCGCCTGCAACAAGCCATTGCCCAGGCCGAGCGCCTTGGACAACGCGTGGCCCTGCTGGCGTGTGATCTGGACGATTTCAAACACATCAATGACACGCTGGGGCATCCGGCCGGAGATTCCCTGTTGCAGATGGTGGCCTCGAACCTTGTCAACTGCCTGCGAGATACGGATACGGCCGCGCGCGTGGGTGGTGATGAGTTCTTCATCGTGTTGCCCGACATCGGCAATGCAAACAATGCGCTGATCGTGGCTGACAAGGTCATGCATGCACTGAACCAGCCAATACCCGTAGAAGATCAAATGCTGACAATAACCTCCAGCTTAGGCCTAGCCCTCTATCCCGACAACGGACGCGATCCCGATACTCTGATCAAACATGCGGACATCGCGCTCTATCGCGCCAAAAACCATGGCAAAAACCGTTGCGAATGCTTCTCGCAGGCCATGAGCGATGAACTTCAGCAGCGCCGGGCCATGGAGCAGGAAATGCTGAAGGCACTGGAGCAGAAACAGTTCGTACTCCATTATCAGCCACAGATCGAGCTGGCCACGGGTTCCGTGGTCGGCGTGGAAGCGCTTCTACGCTGGCAGCACCCGCAAAAGGGCCTCATCCCGCCTTTTAAATTCATACCACTGGCCGAGGAAACGGGACTCATCGTGGACATCGGCCACTGGGTGCTGCTGGAGGCCTGTCGGCAGCAAAAGATATGGCAGCAGCAAGGCCTGGACGTACGCATGGCCGTCAACCTCTCCCCGCGACAATTCGAGGACGACAAGCTGGTTGACAAGGTAGGCGAGGCCATCAACTGCCATGATATCGAAACCGGGCGATTGGAACTCGAACTGACCGAAAGCTGTCTGATGAACGATCCCGAATCGGCCATCAGGCTGATGCAACACTTCAAATCATTGGGCATCAAGCTGGCCATGGACGATTTCGGCACGGGCTATTCCTCGCTGACCCAACTCAAGCGCTTCTCGATGGACACGCTGAAAATCGACCAAAGCTTCGTGCGCGGCCTCCCGGATGACAGCCAGGATGCAGAAATCGCCAAGACCATCATCGCCATGGGAGCGACCATGAACATGCGCACGCTTGCCGAGGGCGTCGAAACGGTGGAACAGCTCCGTTTCCTGAAGGAAAACGGCTGTCTCGAGGTGCAGGGATACTTCTTCAGCAAGCCGCTTCCAGCCGAGCAGATCGAAGCACTGCTTTCAAAGCGTTGGTCAGCCTGAGGCTTAACCCTTGATGCAGATCAACGGCACCAAGCGCGCGACACGCCTGGCCAGGCCTGCGCGCTCGGCGGCCTCAACCACCGCATCGACATCCTTGTAGGCCTCAGGTGCCTCCTCAGCGATGCCGCGCAGGCTTGGACTGCGCACGACAATGCCCCGCCCTGCAAGACCATCGCGCACTTCACCGCCCCGCCAGCGCTTACGCGCCGCATGACGACTCATCGCGCGTCCCGCACCATGACAAGCCGAGGCAAATGCGCGTTCCACGGAGGACTCACAGCCAACAAGCACATGCGAGGCCGTACCCATCGTACCACCGATGAGCACAGGCTGACCCGTATCGCGATAGGCTTTCGGCAACGACGCATGCCCCGGCGGCAGCGCGCGCGTAGCCCCTTTGCGATGCACAAACAAAAGACGTTGCTCGCCCTCGATCTCATGCTGTTCCAGCTTGCAGGTGTTATGCGAGACGTCATAGATCACGCGCACACTCACGCTCGGCCAGAGCACAGCGAACACCTCGCGCACCAGGTGGGTCAGCATCTGCCGGTTGGCCAGCGCGCAGTTGATGCCGGCCCGCATCGCTCCTAGATAGGCCTGCCCGGTGGCCGAGCGTATCGGGGCGCAGGCCAACTCGCGATCCGGAAGCTGCAAGCCATGGCGACCTGCCTCCAGGGCCATACGTCGCAAATAATCCGTGCCGATCTGGTGCCCCAGGCCGCGCGAACCGCAGTGGATGCTGATCACGATCTCATCTTGCGCCAACCCGAATCGGGCCGCTGTCGTCTCATCGAAGATTCGTTGCACGCGCTGGATCTCGAGATAGTGATTGCCGCTGCCCAAGGTGCCCATTTCATCGCGCTGGCGCTGTTTGGCCCGATCAGACACCGCAGCCGGGTCTGCACCGGCCATGCAACCCCGTTCCTCGATGTGCTCGAGATCCTCTTGCTCCCCCCATCCGCGCTCCACGGCCCAGCGCGCGCCGCCTTTGAGCATGGCATCCATCTCGCGCGGAGAGAGCCGAATGCGACCGCAAGAACCAACACCAGCCGGAATACGGGCCTGCAACAGATCGGCCAAACGATCGCGCAGATTCTCTAGCTCCGAAGTCGGCATCCCCGTATGCAGCAAACGCACGCCACAGGAAATGTCAAAACCCACGCCACCGGCAGAAATCACGCCCGCCTCAGCATCGAAGGCAGCCACGCCGCCGATGGGAAAGCCATAGCCCCAGTGGGCATCCGGCATGGCATAGGAAGCGCGCACAATTCCCGGCAACGTCGCTACATTGGCCATCTGCTCGAACACCTTGGTATCCATGGCCTGGACAAGCTCGGCGCTGGCATAGAGCACGCCCGGCACGCGCATGGCACCCGTTCTTGGCAATTGCCAGGCGCAATCACCGATGGGCAGCAGTCCGCGCAATGACGTTTTCATATCAGACATCCACCACACACTGGGCCAGCCAGCGCCCATCGGCCAGCCGCCGCACGACCAGCTCGGTCAGCGTCACACCCTTGATCTCGACGGCAGGGGCATGCCGCTCGGGCTGCAGCGGCTCGCCCCAGGCCTTGGCTGTAAGCTGGATGCTTGCCACATCCACCTGAACATCAAACCGACCAAAGACCATGCCCCGTGCGGCCATGATGAACACGAGTTCATTGAGCCAGTCAAACAACAGCATGTCCAGTTCCGAGGCCCGCAGGGAGATGTCCACCGGGCAATAGGCCCGCACGTCTCCAGGGTTGATAACCACGGCCATCATGGCCAGCGCGACCTGTTCAAAGGCCTCCCCCGGCGTCTTGCCATAGCCGCGCACGCCGATGTCGGCGTCATGATGAAAATGCTCCCAGCCCACGGATGACATCAGCCTGCCTCCCACATTACAAGTGTGGTCGATGGCGGCCGCGCATGCAAGCCAACCTCATGAGCAGTGCTGTTTCTGTTGCTTGATCCCCAATCTTGCTGAGCCGCCAAAGCAGCCTACAGGGCTGTCCAGCCCCGATTTAGGCCCCCTCCTCCCTGACCTGCCAGCCAATGCCCAGGCGCGGCATCAGTTCAAGAAACGGATCGGGATCGAGCTCCTCGACATTGACCATGCGCCGCACGTTCCAATCCCCGCGCGCAATGAGCAGCGCCGCCGTCACGGCCGGTACTGCCGTCGTGTATGAAATCGCCTGCGCACCGATCTCGCGGTAGCAAGCTGCGTGGTCGCAGGTGGAATAGATGAAGATGCTTCCGGGCTCGCCATCCCTGATGCCCTTGATCAGACAACCGATGCAGACCTCGCCTGAATAATCCGGCGCCAGCGATTTTGGATCCGGCAGCAGCTTCTTCAGAAGCCTGAGTGGCTTGACGTGACAGCCATCCACCTCCACGGGCTGCTCTGAAAGCAGTCCGAGCTTCTCCAGCACCTCGAACACCCGCAGATACTGCTCGGAGAAACCCATCCAGAACTGAACGCGCTTGGGCTTGAAATGCACGGCCAGCGAGTGCACTTCATCATGTCCCATCGCGTAAATGACATGCCGTCCGACTTCAGGGAAGTCATATTCGCGATGCATCGAATGATGCGGGATGCGCTTCCATTGGCCGTCCTCCCAATAGACGACATCCTCGAGGATTTCGCGCAGGTTAGTCTCCGGATCGAAATTCGTGGCGAAGAAACGGCCGTGATGGCCAGCATTCACATCCATGATGTCAATCTCATCGATACGGTCAAAGCGGTGCTTGGCTGCCCATGCGCAAAACGCATTGACGGCACCGGGATCAAATCCGCAGCCCAGAATCGCGGTCACGCCCGCCTGCTCGAAAAGCCCCCTGCGCGGCCATTCATAATTCGCATACCAAGGCGGCGGTTCGTTCACACGCCCCTCCACCTCATGCACGGCTGTATCGATATAATGAGCTCCGGTTTCCAGACACGCATCCTGGATGCTGAGATTGCAGAACGGACTCGCCACATTGATCACGATTCCCGCCCGGCTTTGACGGATCAGGCGCGCGACCTCGGATGTATCCATGGCATCCACGCGCGCCGAAGCCAGCTTGCGCCCGGCCTTAAGGGAGCCTCGCCGCCTGACATGCTCGACCACATCATCGGCGCTCGTCTTCGTGCGACTGGCAACGGTGATATCGCCCAGTTCCACTGCGTGCTGGGCGGCCTTGTGTGCGCAAGCCAGCCCCACCCCTCCGGCCCCGATGATCAATACATTGGGCACATTCAAGCCATTCCTTCCTTGCGTCATAGGGCGCCCAAGTCTGCCAAAGACTTGGCTATTCTTCCAGGTAGGTATAGCCCGCCAGACCCTCGCGGTAGAGCCTGAGAAAACGGGTTGCCTCCCTGGCGCTGACCCTCCCCTCGCTGCGGGCCTGATTGAGCTGCCGACGCATGCGGTCAAGCAGTACCTTCTCGCTGAACTGCACGTAATCGAGCACCTCGGTCACGCTCTCGCCCTCGACGATCTGTTCCAGCTCATAGTCATCCCCGTCCATGCGCACATGCACGGCATGGGTATCACCGAACAGGTTGTGCAAGTCCCCGAGGATTTCCTGATAGGCGCCGGTGAGAAAGATGCCAAGAAGATAGTCCTCACCCTGGCCCACCTCGTGCAGCGGCAACACGTTTGAGTGCCCCTCGGCCAGTGGAAAATTCTGGATCTTGCCATCAGAATCGCAGGTGATGTCCACCAGGATACCCTCCCGCTTCGGAGGCTCATCAAGCCGATGAATCGGCATCACAGGAAAGATCTGCTGAATCGCCCAGGCATCGGGCAGGGACTGAAACAGCGAGAAATTGCAGAAATAACGGTCGGCCATCTGTACCCGCATGCCGGGCAGAATCTCCTCGATCTCCCCTTCGTCCAGCACCTCGACCAGACGCAGCAGTACATGCCAGTAGATTTCATCGGCCAGCGCTCGATCGGACAGCCGGCAATGCCCCAGAGAAAACAGCCGATTGACATCCTCACGCAGAGAAACGACATCATGCAGGATCTCCCGGGGAGCAATTTCATCGAACTCCTCCCATGCCGCCCACATCTGCCGGAGTTGAATGGGCGCATCTGCATCGGGGGGCTGCATGTCCCGTTCGCCAGCGCGCCTGGTGACCCCCAGCACATTGATAACCAACACGGCATGATGGGCCACCAGCGCCCGGCCGGACTCCGAGATGATGTGCGGATGGGGCACTCGTTCTTCATCACAGATTGTTTTCAGGGTCCAGACAATGTCATTGGCATACTCTTGCAGGGAATAGTCCACTGACGTATGCGAACCAGAAATCGCACCATCATAATTGACCCCCAACCCGCCCCCGACATCCATGTAGGCAATCGGAGCGCCCAGACGGCGGAGCTCGACATAGAAACGGGCGGCCTCGGCCATGGCCTGCTTGATGCGCCGGATATGGGGCACCTGTGAACCGATGTGGAAATGCAACAGCTTCAGACAGTCCAGCCGTCCGGCACCCCGCAGTTTCTCCACGGCATCGATCAACTCCGTGGCGGACAAGCCAAACTTCGATCGGTCCCCTCCCGAATCGTCCCACCGGCCTTCGCTGGTCGTGGCCAGCCGACAGCGCAGACCAATCAGCGGCTCAACATCGAGGCGTGCGGCGGCCTCAAGGATCAGGTCCAGTTCATTGGGCTTCTCCACGACAATGAACACGCGCTTGCCCATCTTGCGGCCGATCAGGGCCAATTCGATGAATTCACGATCCTTGTAGCCATTGCAGACAATCAGCCCCTCGACATCCTCGATCATGGCCAATGTCGCATGCAATTCGGGCTTGGAGCCCGCCTCCAGACCCCAGTTGAAGGCCGTCCCGAATTCGACGATTTCCTCGACAATCTGCCGCTGCTGATTGACCTTGATCGGGTACACGCCGTAATAGCGTCCGCTGTATTCCGCTTCCCGGCAGGCCAGCTCAAAGCGCTCGTGAATTTGCTCCATACGCTTTCTGAGAATATCGGAAAAGCGCAGTAGCAGCGGCGGATGCATGCCCTCTCCCGCCAAGTCCGAGCAAAGACGATACAGATCGATCTGGTGCTGCCCGTCCGGCCTGGCCACGGCATGGCCATCGGCATTGATGCCGAAGAAGCCATTGCCCCATCCTTCCACCTGATACAGGCGACTTGCCTCCTCGATGGTCCATGACCCTTGCCCTGCGCTCATGTCCGACTCTCCATACTCATGTTTCACGAAGGGCGCACTCTACACGCCCGTCCCCGATGGCTGGCAAGCGAAAGCATGAAGGCGCGCATCATGCGCAACAATGCGGTTGCATCGCTCCAGCATTCCCGCCATCCCAGCCGCGCAGCCAGCTCCGCCACGGCAATGTCCACGGGCACCGTTTGCTCCGCATGCTGCACATAGCGCCAAGCCTTGAGACCGTCAAACCAGACGAAGAAGCGGCGGCGAAACGTCTCGGGGCTGGCCGCATGCCTGCGCATCTCGTCCACGGCGCTCTCAAGGCCAGCCTGCAACAAAAAGATGGACAACGGCCGGGAACGCAAATCAAGCCAGGCCCGCAGAGGCATATGGAACAGCTCGCCGGCATGAAGCCCAAGCTCGCGCAACTCATCGAACACCGACGGCGGGGCTACGGGCCAGGCATCATCTCCGCCCAGGTACCAGTCGCGCACGGCTTGGCCCGTGCCAAAGGGTGTGCGGGAAGACATGCGGGAGGAAGGATATACCCGGGGCGAGGAAAGCATGATCAGCGGCCGCTCGCGCGCGAGCTTGTGCAAAAAATAAAAATCCTCCCCAGCCTTTCGCCGGTTCATGCCATGATGTCGGGCATAGGCATCCGCACGAACGGCAAAGCAGGAGCCGATGGATGTGAAGGCATACGGCAGCATGGCCCAGCGCCAACCCAGCTCGACATAGCGCAAAAACAACTCGTAGAACACCATGGCCCGGTGGTGGCGTTCATCAACAACCTGCCGAAGATCGTGCGCATAAGGCAGCACCACGGCATGCGCCCGATGGCTGTGGAAGGCCGATGGCAGTGCGAGCAAATAATCATCGTCCACACGACAATCGGCATCAAGCGAAGCAATGATTCCGTTTGGCTGTCCACAGCGGACAAAACGGTAGACAGCCTCATCCATGCCGAGCTTGCGGGCCAGCCCGACACCTGCGTATTTCGGCGGCAGATCGAAGGCCTCGATCACATGAGCACGGAACCCCTCGCTGCCATACTCACGATCCCATGCACGCACCATCAGGGCATCCCGTCGGTGTGCACGTGCAACCTCTTCAGCAACGCCCTGCTCATGATTGAGCACCAAAACAACCTCGACATGAGCATCCGGTCGTTTCATGTTTTGTAAATGATCCAACAGCGCGATAAGGTCCGGCTCCTGCCGACAAGGCACGACGACAACCATGCCCAAACGCCTTGCCGGCTCATCGGGAATGCGCGGTACAATGCGCGCTCGTTCGATATAGCGCTTCAACTCATGCATGGAGGTCGAGTCTGCCATGGCCAAGAAATCCGTCGATCTGCTTTATGCCACGCCCCGGGAGTGGACCGAGGTCGCCCTTTCCGACATCGCGCATTTTCTTGCTGATCATGCCAACTGCGAGCGCAAGGCCAGCGCCACAGTGACCAGCATGGTCGTTCGCTTTCACGATCGGCAGGTCATCCTGCCAACACTGATCGACCTGGCCGTCGAAGAAATGGAGCATTTCCGCGCATGCTACCAGCTTATGGCGGCCAGAAACATCGGGCTGATCCCGGACTCGCCCGACCCCTACATCCGGGCCCTGCTCAAGCTACAACGACACGGGCGCGACGAACACTTTCTCGATCAATTGCTGATCTTCTCCTTGGTCGAATCCCGGGGGGCAGAACGCTTCCGTCTGATCCATGAGGCGCTCGAGGATGAGGAGCTGGCGGACTTCTACAAGATGCTCTGGGCTGCCGAGGCCAGGCATGGGCACGTGTTTGCGGACATGGCCTTGCGCTATTTCGACCATGAAACGGTCTATGATCGCTTCCGCTCCCTGGCCGAGGCCGAGGCCGAAATCGTCGAACAGCTGCCCTGGCGGGCAGCACTGCACTAAGCGCCCTGCAAACACCGTCACCATGGTCTAGAATGGAGAAAAAATCGCAAGGAGGGAGATCATGAGCGAATCAGCGACTGAAGAGATCATCCCGGCTCGGGAAAAACCGACCGACGAAGACAAGAGCGTGACTGCCGGCAAGCCGTCCTCCCCCTGGGCCAGACTGCCGTTTTCCGTCGGGGGACTGTTGGCCCTCATCGTCGCTGCCGTCGCGCTGTGGATTTCAATGGGGCAGGATGCGCGCATCGATGAACTGGAGAACCGCTTGGCGTTGCTGGACGCGCAACTGGCGCGCAACGTCGAATTCACTGCATCCCTGAACAAGCGGCAAGTCGACCTCGAGCAGCACTTCGCTGACTTGGTCAAGGCATCGACTTCGGAGGCAGAAGCAGCGAACGTACCTCCCGAGGCTGAACAGCAGCCAGAAAATCAAGCCCAAACCGGAGACACACCCGCGCCAACGCCCAAGTCGCAAGAGAAGGCGCAGGAGACAACCACAGAAGCCGGACAGCGTGAGACTTTGCCTCCCACGCCAGAAACCCCAAAACCAAAGGCCGAGCCGACGGCCAGCATTAGAGGCCCCTGGAAGGTCAACCTTGTTTCCGTGACCTCGGAAGCCGCTGCACGCAAGGAAACCCAGCGCTTGCAAGGCCTTGGCATCCAGGCGAGCTACACGACGCTGAACATCAAGGGCAAGCCATGGTACCGTGTGCAGGTTGCCGGCTTTGCCTCGAAGGAAGAAGCCATGAAGGCCGCCAAAGAGCTTGGTAAAAAACTGCATATGAAGGACGTCTGGGTGGGCCGCTGAGATTGACATTGGCCGCATGGCTTCCTAACGTCCCCGCTCACTTCAACTGCAAAGGGAACGAACCATGTCGATTCAGCGATCCTGTGAAGATTTCGAACGTGCGCGCAGGCTGCTGCCCGGGGGTGTGAACTCACCGGTTCGGGCGTTCAAAAGCGTTGGCGGCACGCCCCGCTTCTTCGAACGCGCGGCCGGCGCCTATGTCTGGGATGTGGACGGCAACCGCTACATCGACTATGTCGGCTCCTGGGGGCCGATGATTCTCGGGCATGCGCATCCGGATGTCGTGAAGGGTGTACAGGAAACGGCTGCTAAAGGTATGAGCTTCGGCGCGCCCTGCGAGCTGGAGATCGAGCTGGCTGAACTGGTCATCGACATGGTGCCGTCGATCGAGGTCGTGCGCTTCGTGAATTCCGGCACCGAGGCGACGATGTCCGCGCTGCGGCTTGCACGCGGCTTCACCGGACGCGAC
>RFGS01000121.1 GCA_003695905.1 Zetaproteobacteria bacterium
GATTGGCTATGCTTGCGCGCGAATCCAAACGGGGGCGTCTCATGAGGCTCGCGTGTGACAGGGGCTTGATGCGATATGAATGTTGATGTCTTGAAGGTCGCCATGCTTGCGCGTATCCGGTTGACCCAGGATGAGGCCGAGGGACTCGGACCTCAGCTGAACAAGATTCTGGCCTACATTGACAAGCTGTCTGAGATTGCTACGGAGGGGGTTGCACCCACGGCGCATCCTCATGATGTGGCGATGCCGCTGCGCGCCGATGTGGTCAGCAATGGCAACAGGCGTGACGAGTTGTTGGCCCCTGCGCCTGCCATTGAAGATGGATTGTATGTTGTTCCGAAGGTGATTGAGTGATGCCGTTTACTTCACTTTGCGAATGGAGCCAGCGGCTTGCAGCCGGTGAGATCAGTTCTGTCGAGCTTACTCGACTCTATCTGGAGCGTGTCGCCCGATTCAATGGGAGGCTCAATGCGTTTGTGCACTATGATGAGGCTGCCATCCTCGAGCAGGCGGCCGCATCAGATGCCTACAGGGCCAAACATGGCGCCAGACCGCTTGAAGGGCTCCCTGTTGCCATCAAGGATATTTTCTGCACGCGGGAGGGGCTGACCCAATGCTGCTCGAACATCCTCAGAGGCTATCAGGCGCCCTATGATGCCCATGTGATCACGTTGCTCAGAGAGGCTGGTGCCGTGTTGTTCGGCAAGACCAACATGGACGAATTTGCAATGGGCTCCTCGAATGAGACATCCGCATTTGGCCCCTGCAGGAACCCATGGGATATTGAGCGCATTCCCGGTGGTTCTTCCGGAGGATCAGCCTGTGCGGTGGCTGCGGGACTCGCACCAGCCGCCCTTGGCACCGACACTGGTGGCTCGATTCGGCAACCGGCCGCGTTGTGTGGCATCACGGGTCTCAAGCCCACGTACGGCAGGGTTTCGCGTCGCGGTATCATTGCTTTCGCCTCATCCCTTGATCAGGCAGGTCCTATGACACGTTCGGTCAGAGATGCTTCGCTCTTGGCGTCCGTATTGTGCGGTCATGATCCTGCTGATGCGACCAGCGTGTCGAATGTTCCGCAGATCGACTGGAAGAAGGCTGTCGAATACGGGGATCTGAAAGGCATGCGCATCGGAAGACCTCAAGAGTATTTCATCGAGGGCATGGATGATGGTGTGCGAGGTTGCGTGGAAAAAGCACTGGAACTTTGTGAGGAACTGGGGGCACAGATTGTCGACATTTCCCTGCCTCACACCGAGGCTGCCGTGGCCACGTACTATGTGATTGCACCCTCGGAAGCTTCGGCAAACCTGGCACGCTATGACGGTGTTCGTTTTGGTTATCGTTGCGATGATCCGAAGGATTTGCTGGATATGTACACGCGGACCCGTGATGAGGGCTTTGGACCGGAGGTCAAGCGTCGCATCCTGACCGGAACGTTTGCCTTGTCCTCGGGATATTATGACGCGTATTACCTGAAGGCGCAGAAGGTACGTACGCTGATCCGCCAGGATTTTCTGCGCGCCTTTGAACAGGTGGATGTCATTGCGACGCCAACTTCGCCGGTGACGGCCTTCCGTATTGGTGAGAAGACAGACGACCCACTGACCATGTATCTTTCCGATGTGTTCACGATCGCCGTGAACCTCGCAGGCCTCCCAGGGCTTTCCCAGCCCTGTGGCTTTGTTGATGGACTGCCAGTCGGGCTGCAGTGGATTGCCCCGGCTTGGAGAGAGGACCGGTTGCTTTCCGCCGCTGCAGCTTATGAAGGAGCAACGGACTGGTTGTCGCGTACCCCTGAACTGGAGGCTATGGCATGAGTTGGGAAGTCGTCATTGGTCTGGAGGTTCATGTCCAGGTCAACACGAAGACCAAGGCTTTTTGTGGTTGCTCCACAGCATTCGGTGCTGAGCCCAATACGCAAACCTGTCCCGTGTGTCTCGGCATGCCGGGTCAGTTACCCGTGCTCAATATGGAGGCTGTGACCAAGACCGTGCTGACAGGTCTGGCCATTGATGCGACCATCAATCTGGAATCTCGTTTTGACCGCAAGAATTATTTCTATCCTGATTTGCCCAAGGGTTATCAAATCAGTCAGTTTGCCATTCCGCTGGTCGAACATGGCCACCTGGATATCCCGGTAGGTGATGGGGAGAAGCGCATTGGCATTACCCGCATCCATCTGGAGGAGGATGCTGGCAAGTCCCTGCATGAGGGACTCGAGGGAGTATCACACATCGATCTCAATCGATCGGGCATTCCGCTTATGGAGATCGTATCCGAGCCGGACATGCGATCCGCGGATGAGGCCGTGGCCTATCTGAAACAGTTGCATCAACTGGTACGTTTCCTCGATGTGTCCGATGCGGACATGGAAAAGGGCCAATTTCGCTGTGATGCGAATGTTTCAGTACGCAGACCAGGCGAACCCTTTGGCACGCGTACCGAGCTGAAGAACCTGAATTCTTTCCGGTTCATCAAACAGGCCATCGAATATGAGGCCATGCGGCAGATCGAGTTGATTGAGGATGGGGGGCAGGTTGTTCAGGAAACCCGTCTGTTTGATTCGTCCAAGGGTGTGACTCGCTCCATGCGCAGCAAGGAAGAGGCCCATGACTACCGCTATTTCCCCGAGCCCGATCTTCCTCCCTTACGGCTGGATCGGGAGCAGGTGGAACAGATTCGTCGAGGGATGCCGGAACTCCCCGGCCAGATGAGACGGCGCTTTGAGCAGGAGTATGGCCTTTCCTCCTATGATGCCGAGGTGCTGACCCAGACCCGCGAACTGGCTGCCTGGTATGAATCACTGGTAGCGGCACATCCTGCCGATCCCAAGCGTTGTGCCAACTGGCTGGCCAATGAGTTGCTAGGGCGATTGAAGGAGTCGGGCAGGGACATTGCCGATTCGCCGGTGAGCGCCCAGCAGCTTGCCGGCCTGCTTGATCGCATTGCGGACAACACGATTTCCGGCAAGATCGCCAAGGATGTGCTCGATGCGATGATCGAGTCTGGCCAGGATGCCGATGCGATCATCGAGGAGCGGGGATTGAAACAGTTGACCGATACCAGCGCCATCGACGATATGATCCGCGATGTCATGGCAGCCAACCCCGAGCAGGTTGCTCAGTATCGGGCCGGCAAAGAGAAGCTGTTTGGTTTTTTTGTCGGTCAGGTTATGAAGGCCTCGCGTGGCAAGGCCAATCCGGCGATGGTCAACGAACGCCTGAAGGTTTTGCTCCGGGAATAATGGTCACATGATGCGCTGTTTGCGACGGGCAGGGGCCCGATGAGCGGCATGCAGCGCATCCTTCTGATGCTACTGGCCTTTGCCCTGGGCGCGGCGCTGCTTGGGTATCGCCTGTCAGGGCTGAATGTCGATTTGCTTGCTGCCCAGGTTAGCGAGCGGACCGGCGTTCAGCTCAGCGCACGGCAAACAACATGGATATGGCTTCCCAAGCCAGGCATTCGTATGGATGGCGTAAGCTTGAGCTGGCCAGGGCTCAGCATTGAGTCCGGCTCTCTTCTCGTGCATGCAAGCATTGTGCCCCTGCTGTTTGGCAAGGTAGAACTGGACATGCTGCATTTCCAGCAGACGGATGTGCGTGTGGGCGATCATCTTTCCATACCGGCCTCGTTCAGTCAGCTCGCTAGACTCCCGCTTTCACGTATTCTGGTCTCCCATGGCCGGTTGTTCGCCGGTGAGGAATTGTTATTGCAAGATGTTTCCCTCGATGTGCGCGATATTGGCATCAATCGGGATACCCTGTGGGAATTGCAGACGATGATTGAGGGACATCTATTGCGTTCCAATGGCCGTGTTTCCTTTCGACAGGGCATGGTGGTCAACAGTTTCGGCAAGATCAAATTCGAACAGGTGCCCATTGCCCGTTGGCGCCATCTGTTGCCAATGCCGGTTGCCGGACATCTTCAGGGAGGAGAGCAATTCAGTGGCTCGGCCACGTTCAATATGAGCTCAAGGGAGAACTGGACACTTTTCGGTGAGGGTGATCTGAGCCGTGCTGGTCAGATGTTGTTGCGCTTTCGGGGTAAGCTCGAACATCCGCGCGCCAATGTGTTGCTTTGGCGTGATGCCTTTGTCCATATTGGAGGTCGGGCTGTCCTCGGACTGCATGGGCAGTGTGGACAAGGAGCATGCAGCACGAGCATTCAGGGTAAACATTTGCCACTGGACTGGCTGCGAGAGGCGTGGGCTGACCAGGCTCGCAGGCCAGATCGAATTGATGGGGAGGCTCGGGTGGATGCCCTGATCCACTGGCAAGGCAGGCGTTGGCACGGCAGGGGTGAGTTCAAGGCCCATGGTGCCCTGTTTCATTTTGGAACACGTGCCATTGCCTGGCCGGACCTGGTGGGTGAGATCGGCGATGTGCGGGGTGAAGGCATGGATTGGCGGCTGCGAGCCACCCGGCTGAGCACTCCAGGTTTCTCTGACCATCTGGATGCATCAGCCGAGTATGAACAACAGGCGGGACTGGTGGCCGAGATGGGCAGCGAGGGCGGGCTGACTCGCATTTGGGTGCCCTTGGGCAACCTGGTGTTGGCTTCGCTTGGTGAGGATGGGGAACTGCGAGGCAGCGGCCGGGTGATCGGGTCGATGCATCTCGAACAGGGGAAAGGCTATCGTATTTCACTTCATATGGATGCCACGGAGGCCAAGGTGGAGTATGGGCGTTGGAGCAAGCCGTTGCGCATGCAGGCCCAGTGCAAGTTGAACATATACCATGATGCTGAGCGGGATGCATGGGAAATGGAGGGTTGCAATCTCGGTGGGTCGGGTGTCAAACGGCTGGACTGGTGGCGGGAGAGGGAGCGACAAGGCATGAATGTCAGGGGCGGCTCCTTCGATTTGGATCAATTGAGCAGCGAAATTGGCATGCCGCTGGTTGGTGCCGAGGGATGCCACTGGCATGGAAGGCTGGATGGAGACTTCGCCTCGGAGGCGGAGTTGAATGCGCCATGGGAAGCGTGGCTGTCGTCTGCCAAAGGGGCTGTCGATCTGCATGGCTTTGGTTGCAATGGGTTTATGGTTGATGGACCCGTCACGGGTGAACGAGGGCATCTCCAGAGTCAGCATCTGTTTGTCAAATGGGAGAACGGTTATGCTAACCTGGGCTTTAGCTATGATGCCTCGGAAAAACGGGGACAATTGACTCTGCTGAACGGACAGCTTGATCCGCTTTCGTTCGTTCGCCTGGCTGCATGGATGGAGGGGCGTCGCCTGGAGGGACGTTTGTCCGGTCTCCTGTTGCATCATGGAGACTGGGAATGGCGCAATCTTCAGGCCCCGTTCATCTGGGATGATGACGGACTGCGTTTGGGAGCGTGGCAGGCCACTTGGCACAAGGCAGATGTGCGGGGGCGACAGATGAAGGTCCAGCTTGGGAAAGACGGCTTGCGGCTTTCAGGTGATATCCGGTTGGACGGACTTCCGCTTGCCGATGCTACTGAGCTGACGGCTTGGATCGGCCAGTCGCAATTGCAAGGTGGACTGAGCTTGACGGGGAAAGGAATGTTTGTCTTGCCTGCAACGCAGTGGGGTGATGTGCAACTGGACGGTGATCTCAGCTTGAGCGACGCCAGCTGGAAACCGACACAAGATGAGCAGCATCCACTTCTCTCATTGGGACACGTTTCCGCACATCTGCATATTGACGGGAAGGGTTGCAGGCTCTCACACATGATCGTCAGACGGGGAGCCCACCGTTTCCATGGCGAGGCCGCTCTTGCCGTGGATGGTTCAATCCAGGGAAAACTGAGTTCCAGAACGCAGACGCTGCTGCTCGATGGAACCTGGCCAAGGCCTGTCTGGAGGCTGCAGCCGCAGAGCTAGGGCGTGCGAAACAATGTTTCCCGGTAGAAGCGAAGCTCGGCGATGGACTCCTTGATATCAGCCAAGGCGAGATGGACTTCTTTTTTCGCCGGAGGCTTCAGTGCCGGATACCAGCGTTTGGCGAGCTCCTTGATGGTGCTTACGTCGATGATCCGGTAATGCAACCAAGCCTCAAGAGCGGGCATATGACGCACCAGGAATCGCCGGTCCTGATGAACGGAATTGCCGCACAACGGAGAGCTGCGTTCCGGTACATACTTTCGGATGAAATCGAGTGTCATGCGTTCAGCTTCCTCCATGGTGATGCGGGAGGCTCGTACCCGGTCGGTCAGGCCCGAGCGCCCATGATGCTCCCGGCACCAGGCGTCCATGGAGGCAAGCACCGCATCCGTTTGGTGAATCGCTAGATTGGGCCCTTCGGCGACGATGTTCAGTTCGTTGTCGGTGATGATGGTGGCGATTTCAAGGATGGTATCATGATCTGGATCCAGTCCAGTCATTTCCAGATCCATCCAAACGAGGTGATTCGAATTGCCTGAGATCATGCAGGCCATGGTAGTCATGCTCTTGCCCGTTGGGAATCCCGGAGTTCTTGGGGGGTAGATTTGGCTTCACCGGATGCCGAGACATGTTGTGGATCGAGCAGACACAGACCGATCGTGCGCCCAATACGGTGGGTTGCTTCATCCACGGATGGCCAGTAAAGGGGACAGGCATGCCAGGCCCGGCGAGGGGGATAGTGTCGTCTGTAA
>RFGS01000027.1 GCA_003695905.1 Zetaproteobacteria bacterium
CGGGCCAGGGCGCTTTCCACCTTCATGCCAATGATGGACTGGTAGGAGCCGGTCATGCCGATGTCGCTTTGGTAAGCCGTTCCGCTTGCATGAATCACCTCATCGCATGTCGGAACGTGGGTATGGGTGCCATAGACGAAACTGACTCTGCCGTCCAGGAACCATGACATGCCCATTTTTTCACTGGTTGCTTCGGCATGCATATCCACGAGGATGGCCTGCACATCATCAGGAATTTCCGCCAGGGCCTGCTGGGCGGCCTCGAACGGGCAGGACCATGGTCCCATGAACACCTGTCCGATCAAGTTGATGACTGCAATGCGATGACCTGCAGCTGTTTCCCGAACCGTCCAGCCGCGGCCGGGTGCACGGGGTGAAAAATTCAATGGGCGGATCAGCCGTTCGTCCTGCTCAATGTGGCGAAGGAAGTCTCGCTGGTCCCAGCAATGGTTGCCGTTGGTCAGCACATCAATGCCCAGGCGGAACATTTCTTCCGCCGTGTTTCGTGTTGTTCCGAAACCCGCGGCAAGGTTTTCTCCATTGGCGACCGTGAAATCGATGTGATGCTGATCGATCAGACGCGGCAGATGCTGGGCCAGCGCACGTCTGCCGGCACGTCCGACGATATCGCCAAGGACTAGAATCTTGATCAGTTCGGACATGTTGCAATCGTCTCCTTTTCAGTGATGACGAAGTCCATCGGGACATCATGGGGCTCAGTGGGTATCGATGGAACCTCCTGGCAGGCATAGGCAAGGCCAATGATGGCGCGTAAATGTGAGCGATGTTGCCCCAGCCAGATGTCAAAGCAGCCTTTTCCCATGCCAAGCCGGTTGCCTTGGCGATCGAATGCGGTCAGCGGGCAGATCAGAATGCCGCCATCATCCGGACTCCAGCAAGGTCCATTTTGCGGTTCGAGAATGTTCCACGGGCTTTTCTTCCACGAGGTTTCCGGACCGATGCAATGCCAATCCATTCGCTCATGACCGTGCATGCGCGGAGCAAAAATGCGCCAGCCGTTCCAGGTCAGGATGGAATGCGTGTCCACTTCATGAGGCAAGGCTATGTAAGTCAGCAAAGTCATAACATGGGAGATGCGCTTTTCTAAGATCTCATGGCGGAGTCGGTCGATAATCAATCGTGAGTAATGGCGCCTTAACGCGCGCGGCATAAGCATGCGTTGACCGATGGCCAGTTCGCGAAGGGCCTGTTTCAATGGAACGGGATCAGGCAAGATGGCAACCTTTTAGGGGCGGAAACAAAGGGCGCCCCCGCACTGGCGGATTGGCGTGCAGTTGTCGAACCCTCTTCTCAAGAGGTGGGCGCCGCACGAAAGCTTCAGGCATTCCCGACGCGGAGAACGCACACCACTTTCGTAGTTAGGCTCCCTTTCGACAAGTATCGGCTCAGGCAACTTGTATGCCGCTCGCTCAGCGCAGGGGCGCTTTCGCTAAAGCTTCTGCTTGTGATACTAACTCATCCAGTGATGAAATCAAGCCCTCGATATCCTTGACCGTGGCGCTTTGTTTGTGGATGAGCTCACCCGCAAGATTCATGGCTACAAGCACCAGCAGGCGATCGGAAGCAACCGCAGCGCCACTACGACGCAGGTCGTCAATTTGCGATTGGATCATGGCGGCAGCTTCATGCACATGTTGAGGATCATCATCAGTGCGCACCGTATAGCGCCGTCCCATGAGCTCAAAATCCACGGTATGTGTCATGATGGTGACTCCTCATGTTGCGCAATGAGTTCGTCGATGTGATCAATGGCCTGCTCAATTTGCGCCCGCGCTTCCAGCTTGGTGTTCTGCAAGGCATGCAGTTCACCTTCAAGCTTTTGAACCTGTTCCCTGCGGTTGCGCAGTTCGGTTTCAGCCAAGCGAACGATTTCACGCAGGCGCTGATTGTCCGCCATCAGGCCTTCCATCTGGCGCCTGATTTCAACCAGACATTCCCCAAGGCGTTCAATGCGTTTCTCCAGGGACTCCCGATAGTCACCATGCTGCATGTGATGTATTGAAGCATCCAGGCCTTGGTCGGTCAACTGTCAGTCAGGGAGCGACAAGACCCTCAAGCTTGGCCAGAAACGGAAACCATTCAATCAGCCAGGAGGCAAGCATGCTGAAACTGCCAAGAAAGATCAGCATACCCACGATCATCAGCAGGATACCGGAAATACGCTCAATGATCACCAGGCGAGCCTTGAATCGTTGGGACCAGCGAAGAAAGGAATCCGTGGCCAGGGCTGCAAGCAGGAATGGAATGGCCAATCCGGATGAATAGACCGCAAGCAGCGCCGTCCCCCGCAGTAGTTCGGCCTGTACCCCGGCAATGGCGAGGATGGCGCCCAGGATGGGGCCAACGCATGGTGTCCAGCCAAAGGCAAATGCCGCTCCTAACAGCAGAGCGCCGATGCCATGCCTGGCATTGATATGGCTGGTATCGAAACGGGCATCGATCATGAGCAGAGGGATGCGGATCAGGCCGGCATAGTGAAGCCCGAACACAAAGATCAGCAAGCCAGCAACCTTGGCCAACAGCGCCAAGTGGGCGAGCAGCCACTGGCCAATCAACGAAGCTGATGCTCCCAGAGCAACAAAAACAAGACTGAAGCCGGCAACGAACCAGACGGATTGCAAGATGGCATGCCGACGCACACCTCGGTGGGCTTGATCGTGAAGACGGAGCTCATTGACCGAAACTCCGGAAATATAGGAGAGATAGGCGGGAACCAGCGGCAGAACACAGGGGGACAAGAACGAGAGCAGGCCGGCCAGAAATGCGCCGGCAAAGGAAACGTCGATCATGAAGCAGGATCCTCCTTTGCTTGGTGAGCCTGGGAAGAGTATGGATGGACAAGCTCGACCTTGATCGGATCCGACTCTCGTGTACACCACGCGGCATATTCAGGCGTGGCTTGCGCCGGCCAGGAAATGATTTCGGGAAGTTCATAGGGATGAATCTCCTGGAGCCTGCTGATGAGCGGAGCCAGACGTGATGCCGGCGTTTTCATCACGAGCAGGCATTCCTCTGCATGTTCGAGCCTGCCTTGCCACCTGTACACGGAGAGCAGGGGGGACATGATCTGCACGCAGGCGGCCAGCCGTTCCTCGATGATCCGCTCGGCCAGTTGCCGTGCATGTATGTTGGTCTCTACCGTGGTTTGGACGATCATAATCTGGTCTTCCATGCGGGGATGCTAGCAGGCTTGCTGGCCGATGCGAGTGACGGATCGTTTGTCTTGCGAAGACTTGCCGGCCGCAAATGCTTCTGCTAGCAAGCTTGGCGAGAGCATCTTTCTGGGAGGGAGTATGCGTGAAACCATCATGACCAGCCTTGAGGAAAACAGAAGGTTTTCCCCTCCAGAAAATCCTCAGGCCAATGTTTCCTCGGAACAATACCAAGCATTGTGCCGGCAGTTTGATCGTGATCGCGAAGGCACTTGGAGGCAGCTTGCCTTGACGCATCTTTCTTGGCACAAGCCATTCACTCGGGTGTTAAATCGGGATAAGCCCCCCTTCTTTACTTGGTTTGAGGACGGAGAGCTGAATGTCTCGGTTAATTGCCTGGACCGGCATATCAAGGCTGGCCGTGGTGAGTGCAGCGCGATCCTTTGGGAAGGCGAACCGGGAGAGGTGCGTCGCATTAGTTACAATGAGCTTCTCGAGCAAGTCTGCCGGGCAGCGAATGCTATGCGCGAGTTGGGGGTGACGGCCGGTGACAGGGTGGCCATTTACATGCCCATGATCCCGGAGGCCGCCATTGCCATGCTGGCGTGTACACGCATTGGTGCGGTTCATTCGGTGGTCTTTGGGGCCTTTTCGGCCCAGGCACTGCGCGAACGTATTGACGATGCTGGAGCCAAGCTGGTGATCACGGCAGATGGAGGATGGCGCCGGGGCAATGTGCATGCGCTAAAACCGAATGTGGATGAGGC
>RFGS01000028.1 GCA_003695905.1 Zetaproteobacteria bacterium
ATCGCCTGCGTGCCCAACGGCATCCTCGTGCGCATCGGCTCAGCCCAAGCAGGCTTCGACGGAATAGCCGAATGAATACCTTGGCCAGGCCCCCACGGGAACAGCTGACATCCCAGGCGCAATGGCTTGCCTTGCTGCTGCTGGCAACGGCCCTACATGTCCTCGAAGCCTCGCTTCCCAGTCTCGGGCCATGGTTCAAGCCGGGGCTGGCCAACTTGGTCACACTCGTCGCACTCTCCCTTCTGGGACCAAAAGCAGCCTTCAACCTCGCGCTCTGGCGGGTCATCCTCGGCAGCCTTTTCATCGGGACGCTGTTCACGCCCACCTTCATCATGAGCCTGAGCGGAGCCCTGGCAGCCGTCATTGTGATGCTGCTCGCCCACCGATACATGCCGTACCTCAGTCTCGTTGGCATCAGTCTGCTGGGGGCCACAGCTCACATGACTGCCCAGTTCGTCGTCGTCGAACTGTTGTTCATCCAGCAATCAGCCATCTATCTACTGCTGCCTGCCCTGCTGCTATTGTCGGCCATCACAGGCTGGATCAATGGTGCGCTGGCAAGTTATATTGCCGGACGAGTTCACCATGCTTGATCAGAATTCCAAGGAAACCACCCGCCTGTCCCTGTCATTTCTGGCCTCCTTATTCCTGCATGCCCTGCTGTTCATGATGCTCGGGGTCATGCACGTGCAACAAAAAAATACACCTCCGATGCCCCGCACCATGGATGTCGTTATGCTTGACCAAAAGCTGGAGCCCAGCAAAACACCACCCAAGGATGCAAAAGTCATGGCCAACAGGAATGCAAAGGGTGGCGATGCGACAGCCAAGGACAGAGTCACGCGCGCCGCCAAGGCTCCACCCGCCACAAAACCCCACAGACGACAGCCCGTTCCCCAGCCAGGACAACAGCCCAAGCCAGCCGTGCCTGCAAACTCGATACAGACACGGCTTTCCAAGGCCGCCAAGCGCCCGTCGCCTAAGCCAAAGAAGCGGCCGACGAGCAAACCGGTTACGAAGACACCCCCAAGAACCCCTTCCTTGGAGGAACTCATGCCCAGTGCCGTGGATCTTGCCCAGATTTCACGGCGTTATGAGCGCGAACGACGCATGAAACAGCTGCATGCGAAAGAGGCGGACATTCCGATCAATACCAGGGAGACCAAATACGCGCCCTATGCCCAACAACTGGTTCGTGCCCTGGAAGAGCAATGGCGTCCCGGTCAGGCCGACTATAATAAATTCAACGAGGATCAGCGCCGGGCCGTCATTCGGCTGACCATCGAAAAGAACGGCGATCTCGGTGGCGTCGAAATCCTGCGTCCCAGCCCTATTCCGGAAATCAATGAAAGTGCGATAAAGGCCATTCATGATGCATCCCCGTTCCGCCCCCTCCCCCGCTCGTGGGGATTGGACCGCGTGAGCTTCTATCTGACATTCGAGGTCATCAATGACAGGTTTGTCTTCCGCACCATGTGAGATCCTTCCCGCTTGGTACAAGGAACAGGCGCGCGATCTTCCATGGCGACGTACGTGTGATCCCTATGCCGTATGGATATCGGAAATCATGCTGCAGCAGACCCAGGTATCGACGGTGATCCCGCACTACCTGCGCTGGCTGAAACGCTTCCCTGACGTCCATACCCTTTCCCGAGCCAGCGAAGATGCGGTCCTGAAGGCATGGCAGGGACTGGGCTACTACAGGCGTGCCCGCTGGCTGCACAAGGCGGCCAGACGCATTATTGAGCAGCATGGTGGACTGTTCCCGACAAGTCTTGAGGACATCCAGGCACTGCCCGGAATCGGCCGCTCAACGGCAGGGGCGATAGCCTCGATCTGCTTTGGCATCCCCGCCCCTGTGTTGGACGGGAATGTGCGGCGGGTTCTACAACGCTGGACAGGCAGAAATACGATGACGGAGCGCGAACTCTGGCCACTGGCTCAGAAACACGTCGATGGCGCTGATGATCCGGGCACCTGGAACCAAGCCATGATGGAACTGGGTGCAACCGTTTGCACCCCAAGGATGCCGAAATGCGATAGCTGTCCGGTGTGCGATTTCTGCGCCTCGAAAAACCGTGATCCATCCTTGACAGCCGGGTCGCGCAAAAGCCCGCGCCCGCGCATGGACCTGCACTGGCGCATTCATCTCCATCTCGATGCCAATCGGGGGCTGTGGCTCATCAGGCGTTCCGAGCATAGCATCTGGTCGGGGCTGTGGTCCCCTCCCATCAGCGAAATGGGGCAGGCCCCGGACACCCGCCCAGATCATGTGCATCTGCTCACACACCGCAGACTACTTCTTTATGCACATTTCGAATCGACTCCCCCGGATGAGCGGACCGAAGGAGCATGGGTGCATACCACAAGCCGGCATGCTCTGCCGACAGGCATCGTTCAGCTGCTTAGACGTTGCAGACTGCTCGATGCCGATGGACAACTCATTACCATCGCAGGAGCATCGTCATGAGATACTGGCTATTCATCCTTATCTTCTGGCTGGCCAGCGTGGCACAGGCAGCAGCATTGGAGCAGGCTGCCGTCGTGGCTGCACGGCCCGAAGCTGCGACCGCCGGCGCAGCCATGCTCAAGGCCGGTGGCAATGCCTTCGACGCGGCTGCCGCTACGGCCTTGGCTCTGGGGGTCGTTGAGCCTGCATCCTCGGGATTCGGAGGGGGAGGTTTCTTCCTGCTGTATATCGCCAAGGAAAACCGTTTCGTCATGCTTGATGCCCGTGAGACATCTCCCAAGCTGGCCGGACATGGCGAAATCTATACACAACAGTCAAGCATGGATGGACCACAAGCGGCTGGAGTGCCGGGCCTGCCAGCTGCCGTGGCCGCGCTGGCAACGCGATACGGCAAGCTCGGGCTGAAGCGCATTGCCGCTCCGGCCATCCGACTGGCCAGACAGGGTTTCCGGGTCAGTCCTCGATTGGCCCGATTAATCGCTTGGCGCAAATCGGTATTCAACGCCACAGCAAAGCGCCTGTTTGACAAGAAGTCTGGGGACATCATCACCCAGCCCCAGCTGGCACACACGCTGGAACGCTTCGCTGAACGTGGCGTGAGGGATGTTTATGAAGGAGAGATCGCGGGGCGATTGGTTGCCGACCTCAAGCGAGATGGCGGCCTGATCCGGGAAGACGACCTGGCCGCCTATCGGCTGATGGAACGCCAGCCTATCACTTTTGATTACCACGGCTTCCATATCGTTTCGGCCAGCCTGCCATCATCGGGCGGCATGACACTTGCGCATATCCTGGGTCAACTGAAGCATGACGATCTGGAAGCACTGTCTGCCGTGGACCGGGTCCACCTGCTGGTCGAGGCCATGAAACGGGCCTACCGTGACCGGAACAGCTATCTGGGTGATCCCGATTTTGTCCATATACCCGAAGATTACCTGGATCCCAAGCGCCTTGCGCGCCTGCGCGCGTTCATCCGCATGGACCGCGCCACTCCGGCGGTGGAATTACGCGGCATGCTCGAGCCTTCCGGAGAGGCTGCCAATACCAGTCATTTTTCGATCATCGACCATCAGGGCAATATGGTCTCGGCCACGCTGTCCATCAATTATCCTTTTGGATCGGGATATGTTTCACCGTCCACGGGCATCCTGCTCAATGATGAAATGGACGATTTTGCCACCCGGCCCGGCAAGCCGAACGCCTATGGCCTGATCCAAGGGAAGGCCAATGAGGTGGCCCCCGGCAAGCGCATGCTTTCCTCGATGACACCCACCATCATCCTCGGCCCGAAGCGAACCTTCATTGTCGGTACGCCAGGGGGCTCGCGCATCATCTCCATGGTTCTGCTAGCTGGTCTCGGTTTCATGCTCAACGAAACCTCGCCCGAACAATGGGTGAACGCACCGCGTTTCCATCACCAGTACCTGCCCGACGTCATTCAGCATGAACCCGGCACCTTCTCTCCCGACATGGCCCGAGAACTGGCAAAACGCGGCCATGTCCTCAAGGCGCTGGCACGACCCTACGGCAACATGCAGGCCATCCTGATCGACCGGAAAGCTGGCAAGGTCATTGGCCTGTCGGACAAACGGGGCGAGGGTACGGCCGTCCTCATTCCATCCGGCCAATGACCCCCCTGCTCGACGGTATCCAGCGTCATTGGCTGAGCATAAGCGCCATGCTGTTGGCTGGCATCACGCTGCTTTCCCTTTGGCCAAGCCCACCGAGCGTCCCGGGCGGGGACAAACTTCACCATACGCTCGCCTATGCTCTGCTGGCCATGCCCGCAGCCCTTGCCCGAACCGGCCATCCGCAGATCCTACTCCTCTACCTTGGCTGGAGCGGCGCCATCGAGCTGATCCAGCCATATGTCCATCGCCAGGGCGAATGGGCGGATCTCGCCGCGAACGCCAGCGGCCTTGCCCTCGGTTGGCTGCTGGGCACCGGCATTGCCCGGCTGGCCATCAACGCGAAATAGTTGTTCTCAATCACAGATCTGTTCCAGAACGGCACACCAAGCGGCTGCCAGATTGCTTCTGTTGTATCCACCTCCCCCGAGCACAAGCAGGCGTCCTTTGGCATACCTTTCAGCCAGTGCTCGCAGGCGGGATGCCGCATGCGCATGGGCGCGAGGTGAGAAACGTAGATGCGTGATCGGATCTCCAGCAATCGAGTCGGCCCCACACTGGAAGATGATGAACTGGGGGCGCGCATCGTTAAGATGATGCTCGACCTCGGCCCAGACGCGCATAAAATCCTCGTCATCCGCACCGGGCGCTAAGGGCAGATTAAGCATATGACCCTCAGCCTGACCTCGCCCCCGCTCATGGGCAAAGCCTGTGCCTGGATAGAGAAAACGACCATCCTCGTGGATGTCCGCAATCCATACACATGGATCATCCTCGAACGCATAGAACACGCCATCGCCGTGATGGGCATCAATGTCCACATAGGCGATGCAGCGAAGCCCGTGCACAGCCTTCAGGTGTTCAATGACAATGCCGCAATCATTGAATACACAGAACCCGGCCGCCGCATCACGCCTGGCATGATGCAAACCTGCAATCGGTACCATCGCCCTGTATGCCTTTCCCGCCATCAAGCGATCTGCTGCATCGCAAACCGAACCCGCCACCGTGGCCGCTGCTTCGAACATACCCTTGAATGCGGGGGTATCCCCCGCATCAAGATAGCCTTCGCCGGAACACGACAAGGCACGCACAAGCTCAATATAGGCCCGACTGTGAAAACGCCCAATCTGGGATTCATCCCCCATGACCGGGCTGAGCACACGGACCCGCCTGAGAAGCCCGCGTCGCTTGGCTTCTCGTGCAAAGGCGTCCATCCTGTCCGGACCGAACGGGTGCCCGCGCCCAAAGCCGTATGCGGCCAGGGACTTGCCCAGATACAGGATGACATCACTGTCCGCCTTCATTGAACGCGCATCCATACCGCATAGAGCCAGAAACCGAAGGCCAAGCTGGTCAACAAACTGAGCGCCGCCAGCCAGGCCATGGCCCGAACCGCATGGGGCTTACCGGCCTGATGAGCCTTCCAGCCAAACCAGATCGCAAACATGGTCAGCGGCAGGGAAAACATGATGAAGATCAGCAACAGCATGGTAAGATGCTATGCCAGCATGCACGAAATGCCAAACTGCCTGAATCCTCGGAGACACCCATGATGAGTCTTCTGCGATCCATCCGGCGCACACTTGAAACCAGCTCGCAAGAACGGCAACAGCATGAGCCTGCACTGGCCATCGCGGTTCTGATGATCGAACTCATGCGCATGGATGGCCATGAGCATGACTGCGAACTGACACGCCTTCGTTCCTTGCTTCAACAACGGCTTGGCCTGGATGACATGCAAGTTCACAAGCTGATCGAGCGCGCAAGGCATGAGGCCAACATGGCCCTGGACATCCAGCAATTCACCCGTGCCATCGTCGCCGAACTCAACACCGAGGAAAGAATCGGCATGCTTGCCGATTTATGGCGACTGGCCTGGGCGGACCAGCACCTTGATCCCCAGGAAGAACAGTTGTTGCGGCGCATTGGCGAACTGCTTGGGCTTTCCCACCGCCAGTTCATTCAAGCCAAGCTCACCGCTGATTCATAAACGCAAATGCTTGTTTCATGTTCTAGCGCG
>RFGS01000122.1 GCA_003695905.1 Zetaproteobacteria bacterium
ATATGGAAACCGCTCACGCTTCCCCGCACCTGATGCAAAGCGCGCTCCTCACTGGAAACCTTGCGATCGGAATGAAAATAGACAAAGCCATCCCGCCCCACTGAAGGCGCTCCATCACGTGCATCATCCCGGGTAAGCCTGGTAAGGTTCCGGCCATCCCGGCCAATGGCCCAGATATCCCAATTGCCGCGATGGGGATGACGAATATCCACATCGCCCCGATTGGAGGTAAATACGATCCATTTCCCGTCAGCGCTCCAGGCCGGCTGAACATCGATGCTTCGATCATCCGTCAGCTGCAAAAGCTCAGAACCGTCCACGCGCATCATGAACAAATGTCGGCTGCGACCAGCCGCCATAGAAAAGACGATCCACTGGCCATCTGGAGAAACAGCCGGGTTGGTTCCCTCGCCAAGCACATGATCAAGGCCGTTCTTGTCAATGCGCACCACATAGGACTTGAAGCCAGATAGATCCCAGTTCACGAAGGGATCCCGGTGCGTGACCGAACCGTGCTGTCCGGATGTCTTTCCCTCCAGCCGAACGGCCAGCACAGAACCATCTGGCAACACTTGGGCCTGGGTTAGATTGCCATACAGGCTTTGCAAGCGCCGCACCACACCCTGTCCACTGGCTGATTTGGCCCACAAGCCAAGGCCTCCAGCCCTGGACGAAAGAAAGCTGACCTCTGACTTGCCAAGCCAGGACACCGAATCAGCCGCGTGAATGTCTTCACTGACCACATTCAGTGGATCGCCATTCTCGGTCAGACGACGGGACACATACAGCCTGCGATGTTCGCTGACCGTAACCAGTAGATAACGGCCGTCAGGCGAAACCTTTGGGTACATCTCCTGCTGACCGGGCTCAAGGGTCACGAGGATGGCATGGTCCGAGGCCTTTTCAGGCTTGATCAGCGATGGACCATGAGCCGATTCCAGCCAATCCAGAAGGTTTTCCGCCTGAGCCGGGAAGGCAAAAGCGATCAGGCACACCAGTAAGGCAAACGTACGCGTCATGACTTCTCTCCTGCTCATCGTATCGTGACCTGCCATATTGACCAAGTGGCCGAGGAACGGCTACCCGTTTTCCGGTTGGAATGAAAATAAAGGCTGTTGTTGTCCTTCCATGTCGGACCACCATCGATGACATGCGGATCATTGGTCACGCGCTGAATGGAAAGGGATCGAACATCCAAGACATAAATGGACATACCTCTGGGATCGCCCTTCCTGTCGCGGTTCGAAATGAAGGCAATACGCCGACCATCAGGGCTCCATGCCGGCTCAAGGTCGGCATAGGGACTGCTCGTCAGCTGCACGAGGTCGCTGCCATCCACATCCTGCATCCAAAGATCATAATTGCCGTTGTTTTCGCGCACAAAGACAACGTGCTTACCATCCGGCGAGACAACGCCATCAAACGCATTCGGGATCATGGTCAACTGACTGCTCTTGCGGTCGAAGAGAAACAGCGCAGGAGGCTTGAACTTGTTGCCGACATTCCCCGTTTTCGTGGCCTCGTAGCCGACCTTCCATCGCGATAGCCTGGAATCGTAAATGCGCCAGTCCTGACCCAAAAGTTCGACATGCGGAACTTGAGCGAATTCATTGAGAAGTTGGTTGTAACGGTTTTTTTCAAACGTCGAATCAAAGCACCAGAAACGACCATCCGGCGATGCCTTCAAATGATGGGGTGCCAGCGCTCCGCGGAACGTCAGCATGTTCGCGATGGCCACATGGCCGTCACCCCGGGCCTGCTTCATCCATGCTGAAATCGGTCCCAAGCGACTGCTGACATAGCCGATGTCGCCATGAGCCGTAGCCACGCCAAAGCGCACAGCCTCACCCAAAAACTGGGGACGCACACTCCGGCCGGAAAGCCGCGGCCGTTGTTTCGATGTCTGCACCACGCTGTATTCATGGCCCTGTTTGCGACTGTAAACCAGAAAATCACCCGCAACCGAGGGATAGACAAGATCTGCATGCGGATCACTCAGCACAGGCTGAACGGGATACAGCGGCCGCACCTGCTCATACAGTCCACGAGCTCCGGCCTGGGTTGAAAACAGCAGCAATGCCGCAGCTGCCAACACTTTCCACTTCATGTTCCACTCCTTGTTCCTGGATCGCTCATCATTTGTTAATAGAGCATGTCAGCCATTCTTCCCAACGCACTTTCAATGAGCATGAACCAAGCATGAACGCAATTTCATCGTCGCGCATTCTACCAAGGGCGGCCCTGGAAAAAATGATGAAATTGCCCGCAGGAAAGGCTAGCTTGCGCCTCCTTTATGCCAATTTTCGATCATACAACTGGAGGAGACACCATGGCCCTGAACGTCTATTACGACAAAGACGCAGATCTTTCGATCATCCGCAGCAAGAAGGTTGTCATCATCGGCTACGGATCACAGGGGCATGCCCATGCCAACAACCTGAAAGATTCAGGCGTGGACGTAACCGTTGCCCTGAGGCCGGGATCCGCCTCCGCAGCCAAGGCTGAAGCTGCCGGCCTGACCGTCAGCACGGTCGAGCAAGCCGTGCCCAATGCTGATCTGGTCATGGTGCTGACACCTGATGAGTTCCAGGCCGAGCTGTACAGGGAAAAGCTGGCACCGGCGCTCAAGCAGGGAGCGACCCTGGCATTCGCGCATGGCTTTGCCATTCATTACAATCAAATCGTTCCCCGCGCAGACCTTGACGTGATCATGATTGCGCCCAAGGCACCGGGGCACACGGTTCGCTCCGAGTTCGTCAAGGGCGGAGGCATCCCGGATCTGATCGCCGTCCACCAGGACGCCTCGGGGAAGGCCAAGGAAACCGCGCTATCCTATGCCGCAGCCATCGGTGGGGGACGCACCGGGATCATTGAAACAACTTTCAAGGACGAAACGGAAACCGACCTGTTTGGTGAACAGGCCGTGCTCTGTGGTGGATGTGTCGAATTGGTCAAGGCGGGTTTTGAAACGCTGGTCGAGGCTGGTTATGCGCCCGAGATGGCCTATTTCGAATGCCTGCATGAACTCAAGCTCATTGTCGACCTGATGTACGAAGGCGGCATTGCCAACATGAATTATTCGATCTCAAACAATGCGGAATACGGTGAATATGTCACCGGCCCGAAGGTCATCAACGAGGAATCCCGTAAGGCCATGCGCGAGGCTCTGCACCGTATCCAGACCGGTGAATACGCCAAGCAGTTCATCCTCGAAGGGCAAACCGGCTATCCATCGATGACCGCCTACCGCCGGCTGAACGAAGCGCATCCGATCGAGCAGGTCGGGGCAAAGCTGCGTGCGATGATGCCTTGGATCCAGCAGGAAAAGATCGTCGACAAATCAAAGAACTGATCGACCCATCCTCTCATTGGCAACATGGGGACAGGCTCCCGTAGTTCCGTCCCCATGTTGCTTCAATGCATCTTGTACTTGCGCTGCAGCTCCCGCCTGACATCACGCTCCTTGAGCGCCTGGCGTTTGTCATGCAGCTTCTTGCCGCGAGCAAGCCCGATCTCCAATTTCGCATAGCCGCGTTCATTGAAATAGAGCCTCAACGGCACCAGCGTGAGCCCCTTTTCCTTGAGCTTGCCGATCAGCCGGCGTATCTCGGCCTTGTGCAACAGCAATTGACGGGAACGCGCCGGATCCTTGGGATTGTGCATGGCGGCAGGCTTGTACGGACTGATATGACAGCCAATCAGCCAGATCTGTTCCCCGCGCACGATGCAATGAGCCTCGGCAAGATTGACCTGTCCTGCACGCACGCTCTTGACCTCGGGACCGGTCAGCATGATGCCGGCCTCATAGGTTTCGAGGATATGATATTCATGCCTTGCCCGGCGATTGATGATGGCCATGGCGGCATGCTATCCGACCTCACCACAGCTTGCACCCCGGCGAGTACCAACGAAAAAAGGCGACCCTGGTGGTCGCCTTTTTTCATGCCGGAACCCGGCTGTTACTTGATCTGCTCCTCGAACCAGGCGCGAACCTCGGCCTTCTTATCGTCGGACAGCTTGCGGTACTTCTTCAGCTGACCCTTCATGATGCCCTTCTTAGAAGCAAAGGCTGTCACCTTCGGCTCCAGCGGCTTGTCCGAATTCAGGAATTCGAACACCGCATCCACGGAACCATAGGCCGCGACAACCTTCTCAAAGGCCGGACCGACCTTGTCCTTGTGACCGGAATGGCAGCTTGCGCAGAACGGGGCTGCGTTGGCGCTGGTGGCGCCGATCATCATGGCAGCAGCGGCTGCCAACATAAGTGCTTTCTTCATGGAACACTTCCTCCTCTCAAGATATGGGATTGGTGCATCGCGCAAACCAATCGACGTTTTCAACTTTAGACCCTTACCGTCAAGCGGCCAGACGGGAATGTTGCACCTGAAAGGGGGGAAATTTACTCCCCCTCATGTAGAACGCACCTCGATGGCCAGTTCACCATCCCGCTCATCGAGCACAAGCGTGCTGCCAGGGGGAACGTCCCCGGACACGATGCGCCTCGCCACTGGCGTTTCCACATGCTGCTGGATAAAGCGCTTCAGTGGCCTGGCCCCGAAGACTGGATCATATCCTTCCTTGGCCAGCCAGCTATGCGCCTTCTCGGTCAACTCTAATAAGAGCTGTTGCTCATGCAGCCTTTCACGCAGTTCCTCGAGGAACAAATCGACAATTCGGCTGATATCCTGCTCGGTCAGTGGCTTGAACAACACCGTATCATCAATGCGATTGAGGAATTCGGGCCTGAAATGGCTGCGCAGTGCATTGAACACGGCCTCCCTGGCTTCCGGCTTGATATGGCCCTCGTTATCGATGCCCTCGAGCAGGTATTCACTGCCGATGTTGCTGGTCATGATCACGATGACATTGCGGAAGTTCACGGTTCGGCCATGGCTGTCCGTCAAGCGACCGTCATCCAGCAATTGCAACAGAATGTTGAACACATCCGGGTGTGCCTTCTCGATCTCATCCAGCAACAACACCGAATAGGGCTTGCGCCGGACCGCCTCGGTCAGTTGGCCCCCTTCCTCGAAACCCACATATCCCGGCGGCGCACCGACCAGCCTGGAGACCGTGTGTTTCTCCATGTATTCGCTCATGTCAATGCGAATCATGTTCTCCTCGGTATCGAACAGCGTCCTGGCCAATGTACGTGCAAGCTCGGTCTTGCCCACGCCAGTCGGACCGAGAAACAGGAATGAGCCGACTGGACGTTTCGGATCCTTGATGCCAGCACGGGCGCGCAGCACAGCATCCGCCACGGCCCTCACGGCCTCATCCTGTCCAATGACCCGTTCATGCAGAACCTCGTCCAGTCGGAGCAGTTTCTCGCGCTCGCTTTCCATCAAACGCGTGACTGGAATACCCGTCCAACGCGCCACAACCTCGGCGATCTCCTCCTCGGTCACTTCCTCGCGCAGCAGAGAGCGCTCCTTTGCCGTGTCCTCGGCTTCTCGAAGCTGTTTCTCCAGCTCGGGCAATTTGCCATAACGCAACTCGGCCACCCTGTTCAGGTCGTAAGCACGCTCGGCCTGCTCGATTTCAACCTTGACCCGCTCGATCTGCTCTCGCAGCGTCTGGATTTTCGAGATGGATTCCTTTTCTCTCTCCCATTGAGCTCGCATGGCATCACGCTGTTCGCGCAGATCGGCCAGCTCCTTCTGCAACACCCGCAAGCGTTCACGACTGGCTTCGTCCTTTTCCTTCTGCAGCGCGCGCTCCTCGATCTCCAGGCGCATGACCTTGCGCGTGATTTCGTCCAGCTCCGCTGGCATGGAATCCATCTCTGTGCGAATCGATGCACATGCCTCATCCACGAGGTCGATGGCCTTGTCCGGCAAAAACCGATCCGAGATATAGCGATCGGACAACACGGCAGCGGCAACCAAGGCGTTGTCCGCTATGCGCACGCCATGATGCACCTCAAAGCGCTCCCTCAAGCCACGCAGGATCGAAATCGTATCCTCGACATCAGGCGCATCCACGATGACCGGCTGGAAACGCCGCTCGAGTGCTGCATCCTTCTCGATATACTTGCGGTACTCATCGAGCGTTGTGGCACCGATGCAGTGAAGCTCGCCCCTAGCGAGCATCGGCTTAAGCATGTTGCCTGCATCAGAGGAACCCTCGGTCTTGCCTGCACCCACAATCGTATGCAGCTCATCGATAAACAGGATGATGCGCCCTTCCGACTCCTTGATTTCCTTCAGCACCGCCTTCAGGCGCTCTTCAAACTCGCCCCGATACTTGGCACCGGCCATCAGGGCGGTCATGTCCAGGGCAAACACGGTCCTATCTTTTAGCCCCTCGGGAACATCCCCCGAAACGATGCGTTGCGCCAAGCCCTCAACGATGGCCGTCTTGCCAACACCCGGCTCGCCGATAAGCACTGGATTGTTCTTCGTCTTGCGCGACAGGATGCGTATGACCGAACGGATCTCCGCATCACGGCCAATGACCGGGTCCATCTTGCCCTTGCGCGCAAGATCCACAAGGTCAACCCCATATTTTGTCAGCGCCTCATACTGGGCCTCGGGTGTATCAGTCGTCACGCGCTGATGACCGCGCACGGCCTCCAGGGCCTGCATAAACTTGTCCCTGGTCAATCCAAGCTCGGCAAGGATCCGCCCAGCATCGGTCTGCCGGCCCTCCTCGAGAAAGGCCAACAGCAGGTGTTCAACAGACACATATTCATCCTTGAGTTTCCGTGCCTCGTCGGCTGCTCGCACGAACAGTTGCTGCAACCTCTGCGTGATATAGATCTTGCCGCTCTCAGTCGCGGAACCACTCACGCGTGGACGCTTAGCCAAAGCCTCCTGCAGGCGCGCCTTGAGCAAATCCGGGGACAGTCCCGCCTTCTCCAGCAGACGGGATGCCAGTCCCTGCTCCTGGGCCAGCAGCTCCACCAGCAGGTGCTCGCCATCCACCTCCTGATGCTGAAGCCGGACAGCGAGCGCCTGAGCTGCGGCAACCGCCTCACGAACCTTCTGAGTCATCTGGTTCATATCCATGGTTTCGTCCTCCAAAAACTTGCTTGGCTAAGCTTATGGGGTCGGGAGGCAGCAAATGCAAGGTACTTGCTAGGATGCCTGCATCAGTCCCGAAACAGCCTCGATGAGTTCCGCCTGAACATAAGGCTTGCGCAAGAATCCGGTTTTGTGGGA
>RFGS01000029.1 GCA_003695905.1 Zetaproteobacteria bacterium
GATGGCAGGCAGGATGTGCAACTTCGCTTCCATGAGACCAATCGCGGAAGAGGGGCAACCGTGCAGGAGGGAATGAAGCTGGCGCGGGGAGATATGGTAGGGTTTCTCGATATCGATCTGGAAATCAGCGCTTGGTACATCCCTGCAGCCCTTGATCTTTTGCGCCGCGGACAGGCGGATATGGTCATCGCTCACCGGGTTTACAAGTTGCGACCCCATCCTGTCGTGCTGTTGCGCCATTTGCTGAGCATTGGCTACCGGATGCTTGCCCGGTGGATGATTGATGCCCCGGTCCAGGATTCAGAGGCTGGTTTCAAGTTTTTTCGCCGCCAGGCCGTTCTGCCTGTGCTGGATCGATGTCAGGACACTGGGTGGTTTTGGGATACCGAGATCACCTATCTGTCCCACCTGGCTGGGTTGAAGATCGTTGAATTGCCATGCCTGTTCTTGCGCAGGGTCGACAAGACCAGCACGGTACGGGTGCTGAGGGATACGCTGGCTTATTTCCGAAGTCTGCGTGCGTTCAAGGAGCGTCTGCGCCGTGAACAGGGTCATGCATCATCCCCGGCCGATCTTCGGCAAAGGGATGATATGGGCGCATACTGGCATCAGAAGCCCGAGACTTTTGCCCGTTTCTACGAAAACGACCGGTCGTTGGGGGGTAGGATTGTCGGTCGTTTTCTCCGGCAGCGCAGCAATATTCTGTTGCAGATGCTTGGGGAGCACAGGTTCGACGAAATGCTGGACATCGGATGTGGCAGCGGTGTGCATCTGGCCCTTCTGCATGAATGCACAGGACGGGCAAGCGGCATGGATTACTCATTCAACATGCTGCGCAAGGCCAGTGACATGAAACAGCAGTTGCAGGCCGACTGGCTTTTGGTTCAAGGCGATGCCCAAGCTGTTCCATTCGCAAGTGAACGCTTCGATCTGGTCATTTCCATGGGCGTTCTGGACTATGTTCCCGATCCGGTGCTGGCCCTGAAAGAAATGAAACGAATTCTCCGTGATGATGGCTTGCTGGTGTTCACCTTTCCCAAGCGCCCCTCGCCTGTCTCCTTGCTGAGAACCCCCATCGGTTTACCGATTCGCCAACATGTGCTGCACCTGCCGCCGATCGCTCATGCCTATACGCGGGATGAGCTGCTGGCCCATCTGAGTGCGTTGGGCCTGCGCGTGGAGCACATGAACTCATTGTGGACCTGCATGTGGATCGTTTCATGCCGAAAGGTTGGAGAGCCTGCAGCGTGAAACATTTGTTTGAACGAGCCGATTCGCCATCGATCCTAAAGACCCTGACGCTGGTAGCCGCGCTGTTCATGTTGCTGCCACTACCTTTTGTGCAATACATCGGTGAAGAAGGCCTGATGGCCATCAAGTCATTTGAAATGCACGCTCGCGGCGACTGGTTGCATCCATCGATCTACGGTGCTTTATGGCCCCATTCGCCGTTTTGGCATTGGCCGGTCATTGCGATCAGCATGTTGATCGGCTGGGAGCATGTCGATATGGCGATCCGCCTGGCGTCAGTCCTATCAAGCTGGTTGGCTGCCTGTTTCGTCGGTTGGGCTGCTTCCTGGCTTTGGCCACAGCATAGAAACATCGGCTGGCTGGCGGCCCTGGTGTATCTTTCCATGGGTGAGGTATCATTCTGGTATGGCTGGCTGGGGTATGTGGATGCCATGTTTGGCAGTTTCATCCTGGCCGCCATCGTGCTGTTGTGGCGGGCTATCCATGATCAGCGTGGGGGATGGTTTCTTGCTTCGCTGATGGCCATCTCGCTCGCCTTCCTGACCAAGAACATCACGGCTTATGCCCTGTATGGCTTGGCTGGCGGGGTGTTCCTCTGGCGATATCGCTGCTGGCGGGTGATCCTGCGTCCCTCCTGGTTGCTTCCCGGGCTGCTGGCTTTGTGCCTGCCCATGGCATGGCAGATGCTGGTCGTGCCGTCGGGCGAGAATACGGCCATCACAACTTTCCGTGATGCCATGCGCAACTTCGCCGGCTACGGTGTGCTGGATTACGTGTTTCACTGGCTTGGTTACCCGTTCGTGTTTGCCTTCAGGGCCATGCCCGTGTCGCTGTTTCTTATCTGGCTGGTCTGGCGGCGCAAGTGGGTACCGTTCCGGGATGAAAGACTCGTCACACTGGCAGCGGTTCTTCTCGCATGTTTCTTGCCATTCTGGATCTCGGCCGGGGCCACGCCCCGCTATCTCGTGCCGCTGTATGGGTTCGCGGCCCTGCTGCTGGCCCGAATGCTCCGGCAGTTACCCGAGGAACGCATCAAACAGGGCATCTTGCTCATGGGACTAGTCCTGCTGTTGAAGGTTCCGTACAGCCTGCTGGCCCTTCCCTATGTCAAGGACTGGCGTCCCGGACATGATCAGCAGGCCGTGGCCAGGGAAATCCTGGCACTGACAGCGGATGCGCCATTGAGAACGCTCAATGATGTGGCTACAGGACTGGCAGTGATCGCTTACATCGACGTCTGGCGCGGCGATCGTCCCTTTGTCCGGTGGTTCAGGCCAAAGCGAGACAAAAGGGTCTATGTCCTAGCCGAGAGGCCAACGCCTTCTCTGGGCAGGCTCGTCCGCTCCTGGACAGTGCGTGGGGATGACATGTACCTGTATTATCACGATGCGGCACTTGCTCGTGAGGGGGGAAGACAATGATCCTGGTCATTGGCGACATCATTGTGGATGAGTTTATCTGGGGTGATGTGACACGGATTTCCCCCGAGGCCCCGGTTCCGGTGGTATCGGTCGACAGGATTGATCGACGTTTAGGTGGTTCAGCCAATGTGGTCCGGAACCTGCATGCGCTGGGTATTCGTTCCGCCATGCTCGGCTTGGTCGGTGACGATGAGCCCGGCAACTGGGTTCATCAGCGATTGGCGGAACTCAATTCTGATGATCGCGGCGTGATCACGAAAACCAACCAGCGTCCCACAGCCATCAAGACACGTATTATCGCTAGGCATCAGCAGGTCGTGCGGTACGATCGCGAGTGGACACAGCCGGCTTCGCGGGAAAGCCATGAGCGATTGATGGCTTGTGTCGAGGAACTGGCACCAAAGGCTCAGGCAGCCATCTTGTCTGACTATGGCAAAGGCGTGTTGACCCCGGCATTCATTCGCAGGCTCATTGATCGCTTGAAGGGGGGCATCATTGCTGTCGATCCGAAGCCGGAACATACCGACGCTTACCATGGGGCTACAGTGATCACGCCGAATCTTGCTGAGGCTGCCGCCATGGCCGGCATGGATCCAATCAACGAGGATCAGCACGTGGCGCGCATTGCGGAGATTTTGCACCGCAGACTCGATCTTCGTTATGTGCTGATCACGCGCTCGGAGCGGGGTATGACCTTGTTCGATGGGGACACGTCGCACCATATTCCGACGGCCGCCCGCGATGTGTTCGATGTGACCGGCGCCGGGGATACGGTGATTGCCGTGTTTACTGCCTGTCTGGCAAGGGGTGATGAGCCGCTGGAAGCGGCCAGACTGGCCAACCGCGCAGCAGGCGTGGTTGTGGGCAAGGTTGGGACTGCGACAGCCAGTTGGGATGAAATCGGGAGGCAGCAGTGAATATCGCGATCGGTATTCCAGCACGCATGGCTTCGAGTCGGTTTCCCGGCAAGCCTTTGGTCGAACTGGCTGGCAAGCCCATGCTCGCGCATGTCATCGAGCGGGCCAAGGCTGCGGAACTCGGGTCTGTTTTCGTGGCCACGGATGATGAGGAGATTGCTCGAGTGGCTGAAAAATATGGCGCGAATGCCGTGATGACCCCGGCTGATTGCTCGAGCGGCAGCGAACGTCTTGCCGTGGCGGCTCGGGACATGCCCGCGGATCTCATCATCAATGTGCAGGGCGATGAACCGCTGATCGATCCCCAGGCCATCCGCGCTGTCATCACGCCCTTTGCCGAGGATCCCTTTCTACCTATGGCTACGCTCGCGCATACGGCCACGCTCTGGGATTTAGACAATCCGCATGTCGTGAAGGTCGTGTGCGATGCTCGGGGGCGGGCTCTCTACTTCAGCCGCGCCCCCATCCCTTATCAGCGGGATACGACGGCTCATCCATGCGCTCTTCGGCATGTTGGTCTCTATGCGTACAGGAGGGAATTTCTGTTGATCTACCCCTCGCTGGAACCATGCGAGGCTGAGAAGGCTGAACAATTGGAACAATTGCGGGTTCTGCATCACGGATATGACATTGCCGTAACTGTTGGAGATTTTGAGTCGCAGGGTGTGGATACGCCGGAGGATCTGCAGAAGGTACTGTCCTTGCTGCGCCAGACGCCTGACACAGGAGGAAGCTGATGGCCCATATCGATGTTTTCAATGGAGACGCGGACGGCTTGTGCGCGCTTCATCAATTGCGCCTGCACGAACCCATCGAGTCCGAGTTGGTCACCGGCGTGAAGCGGGATATCGCTCTGCTCAATCGCGTGCATGCCACGCACGGCGATCATGTGACCGTGCTGGATATTTCATTCGACAAGAACAGGCCGGATGTTGAGCGGCTGTTGAGCGCAGGCGCGGAGATCACCTATTTTGACCATCATTTTTCCGGTGATGTGCCGGTACATCCCGGCCTGCGTGCCACCATCGACACATCTCCGGATGTATGTACGAGTCTGCTGGTCGATGCCCATCTTCATGGAGCCTTCCGCCCTTGGGCCGTTGTTGCTGCCTTTGGTGACAATTTATTTGATGCAGCCAGACGAGCTGCTGTCGGTCTGGAGCTTTCTGGAGAGGGCATCGAGCAGTTGAGGCATCTGGGAACGCTGATCAATTACAATAGCTATGGCGCGACATTGGACGACTTGCATTTTCATCCAGCCCGCCTTTATCGCTCGATGGCGCCGTTTGCTGATCCATTCGATTTCATGCGCGAGTCCCGGGCGTATGCAGAGCTGGATGCCGGTTATCGCGAGGACATCGAAAGGGTGCAATCGCTTGTTGCGGAGTTTGAGGATCATGCTACAGCCATGTATGTGCTGCCTGATGCAGCGTGGGCGCGGAGGATCTCCGGTGTGTTTGCCAACGAACTGGCGCGTACTCATCCCCGGCGGGCCCATGCGCTGGCCACGGAAATGCCGGATGGCAGCTATCGCATCAGTGTTCGCGCGCCGTTGGCCACGAAGACCGGGGCCGATGTATTGTGCCGACAGTTCCCCACAGGGGGCGGACGTCAAGCGGCGGCTGGCATCAATGCACTACCGAAGGATATGTTTTCCGCATTCATTCAAGCCTTCCGTCGGCAGTTCAGCAATTGACATGCTGCTTGTCATGAGTTCGCTGGGGAGATAAGAATTGGTAGTAAGGCGTGGGCCGAATGGGAGGAGCTGATGAGCCATAGTGATCTGGAAAAATACGAGGCCAATCCGGTCAATCTCTTGTGGGATGATATCCTTTTCCTGCCAGTGGTCGGTATGGTGGATTCAAAGCGAGCACAGGACATCATGGATGTGCTGTTGGAGAAGGCTGAACAGACTGCGGCGCGGTTTGCCATCCTTGATATTCGGGGGGTGGCTGCTGTCGACAGCGCTGTTGCCAATCATGTCATCAAGATTGTCAAGGCAAGTCGCATGTTGGGATGCTCAACAATTCTCACCGGCGTAACGCCGGCCGTTGCTCAGTCGCTGGTCAATGTTGGTGTCGATTTGGGAGATATTCTCTGCACGGCGCGTGTCAAGGACGCCTTGTCTCTGGCCTTTAGAGAGCTGGGAATCGAGATCAGACCCGTTGCCTCGGATTGAGCGGGCATGGATGCTGAGGACAGGGTGCATGATCTGATTCGCATCGTCCGCGGTGTGGCTATTTTTGCCGTACCCGCCGACATCGAGGCATCAATGATACCAACGCTGACGCGTAAGATCTGCGATCTTGTGGATGGGCTTCAGGCCCGTGGCATGGTGCTGGACTTTGCCAACCTGAAGGCTGCGGATCATGGCATTATGTCCGGGATTTCCCATCTAGCCGGGGGCGTGCGCATGCTCGGAGTGCCGGTGCGCATGACCGGAATGTCTGCCGGGCTTGCCAGTGCCTTGGTGTTGACCGGTTTCGATGGTCTGCATGTTCGGACCTGTGCTTCGCTTGACCAGGCCATTGGTGAATTGCTCTCCGATGCCACAGCATGAAGAGGCTGGCGTATGCCTGGAAGCATGGCATGGATGCATCCGAAACGAGGATGATGTCGCGCGGGCCGTCCACCAATGCCGTCGCTGTTGCCTTGAGTTGGGCTCTTCGATGAACCAAGCCTTTCTGGTGGCCACAGCCATGTCCGAGTTAGCGCGCAATGCGCTCTACCATGCAGGTGGCGGGAAGGCCGTCATCCGCTGCCGCACTCAGCCTTCAGCAATGATCGAGCTGGAGGTTTGTGATCGTGGACCGGGGATCAAGGATCTCGAGAAGGCCTTCAGCGAGGGTTACAGTACTCGGGGAACACTGGGACTTGGACTGCCTTCGGTCAAACGGATTATGGATCGGGTGATGATCGAGAACCGACCCCAGGGTGGCGTGCGGGTCATCGCATGGAAGCAGTTGAATTGCTGATGAGCGGCTTTGAATACGCATGGCGTGTGCGCCCGATGTCAGGAGAACAATTTGCGGGGGATGCCTGCTGGATCGTGGAGCATGGGAGCAGGCTGCAGGCCACATTGGTGGATGTGCTCGGCCACGGCCCCCAGGCTGCTGAACTTGCCGAGAAGGTGCATGGCTGGCTGAAGCGCAGGCCCTTGGTCGAGCCCGGAGCATTGCTGCGGGATATGCATCGGCAATTCAAGGGATCGAGGGGCATGGTCGCCGCCAGCGCCTTGCTTGACGATGATAGCTTAATATGTAGTGCTGTCGGCAACATTGTCATACGCATTGCCGGCCAGCATGCTCGACAGCATGTCAACCAGGACGGGGTCATCGGCTATATCATGGCCGAGCCGAAGGATGCCAGATACCCCTTTGCAGCCAGGGATGTGCTGATCATGCATTCTGACGGGCTTTCCTCCCGTTTTGAACCAGAATTGTTTCCAGGCATGGATGAACGTTCTTGCGGGGATATCGCTGAGGCCCTCATGCAACGTTATGCAAGAAGTACCGATGATGCCAGTTGTGTCGTCGTCAAGAGGCAGGCATGCAGCTGATCACGCGCGTGCCACTAATAGCTCCGGCCAGCCAGGTTGGCTTGCGCAATCGACTTCTGTTCATCGCCGGTCAGTTGGGCTTTGCTCAGCTGGAGGCCGTGCGGGTGACAGTCATGGCTTGTGAGGTGGCCAGACTGCAGATGCTGCATACGGCCCAAGGCGAGGTGGCCATTGGTGTGGATAGACGTGCCCTTCGTATGGACTTCAGTCCTTGGGAGCCGACCTGGCCCATACCTTCGTTTCTCGATGATCTACCTTATGACTACAGATGTGGCCCCTCGAGGCTGAAGTTGTTCTGTCCCTTGGGACATGCCCGTGTGGACGGATCCCGATGTCGGGAAATTTCTGCCCTCTTGCCGCTCCGTGTGGTGCCATCCCGCGCCGAGTTGGAGATGCTGGCCAAAAGGGACGCCCTGACGGGGCTGTACAACCGACACGCCTTGCAGGAGCAATTGTCCGCTGAGCTGGCGCGAGCAACTCGCTATCATCATCCCTTGTCACTGGTGATGTTGGATATCGATCATTTCAAACGAATTAACGATACCTATGGTCATTCGGCTGGCGATGCCTGCCTGAGATATGTGGCGAGGCTGATGCGTTCTTGCTGCCGTGGACAGGATTTTGCGGCCAGGTTCGGTGGGGAGGAGTTTGTGGTCATCATGCCACATACCGATGTGGATGGCGCCGTGCATTTTGCGGAGCGGTTGCGGCTTGAGGTGCAGCAGTCGTCCATCCGATACGGAAAGAGCAGTTTCCACTGTACGGTATCTGCCGGCGTGGCGGGCTTGACCGAGTCGCGCAGCCAGCCTGAGTCGCTGATCGAGGCTGCGGATAAAGCGCTTTATCAAGCCAAGGGTGCCGGACGAAACAGGGTTTGTCGTGCAGACTGATCCTGGCAGTGGCAGATGATGGAGTCCTGATGCTGGAAGGTAATGAGCGATGAGTGTGGTGGCGGGTATTCATGCTGTTCGGCATGCGCTGGATTCGGGCCGGGTTGAAGAATTGCTTGTTGAGAAAGGCAAGCGCCATCCGCGTATCAATGAGCTGATTCATTTGGCAAGGAGGGAGCACATCCGGGTCGCGTTCCGCCCTCGGGAGGGCCTGGACGCCCTGGCCGAAGGGGCCCGGCATCAGGGGGTTGTGGCGCGACTCAGGGATCATGATCGGGTGAATACGGACTTTTCTTCCTGGCTTGACGGATTGGATCCAGCGATGCAGCCGGTCGTTCTCGTTCTCGATCAGATTACGGATCCGCATAATCTTGGGGCGTGTATTCGCACGGCCGAAGCATCAGGCTGCAACGCAGTAATCGTTCCCCGGCATCATTCGGCCCATGTGTCTTCCCCGGTTGTGGCCAAGAGTGCATGTGGTGCCCTGGCACGCATCCCTGTTTTTGAGATTGGTAATCTGGCGCGCTGCCTGCAGGCGCTGAAGGAAAAGGGGTTCTGGGTGATCGCTCTTTGCGGTGAGGCGGAATCGTCTCTTTATCAGGTGTCGTTTGGTGGCGCTGTGGCCTTGGTGGCCGGATCTGAGGGGAAAGGCGTGCGGAGGCTGGTGCGGGAAACCAGCGATCAGATGGTCAGGATCCCCATGCCGGGGAGCGTGGAATCGCTCAATGTTTCGGTGGCTGTTGGAGTGGCGCTTTTCGAGATTGTACGCCAGCGCTCTTCGTGATCAGGCAGCCTGCTGGTTTTGCTCGGACTTTACGTCCTTTCTAATGAAGAGCTGCCCGCAATAGTGGCAGCGTCCCGACCCGTTTTTTAGACTGATATAGACCAGAGGATGCTGACCATTGTCAGAGCAAGAGACGATCTCTTCAGTCGTTTTGATGGCTGTTTGTGACATGTGGCAAACTCCGTGAATCACCCAAAAAAAACGGGTGCATTTTCGGGCACGAACTCCAACTGTCAAGGGATTGTCTGTTTTTTTCGGGGACGCCTAGGGTGTGAACGGATAGCCAGGGGGGGGTGTCACTCATACTTTTCCCTGCTTGATGATACCTGCCCTGGTTAGGCCACAGGTGATAGGGACGGATGGGCATATTGAGGCTAGCATTGCGATATGCTGATGGGAGCGTTGGCCAGCCGCCTGCTGCAACTGGTTCCGACCCTGTGGGGCGTGGTTACCGTCGTCTTTCTGCTTCTTCACTTGGTGCCCGGTGATCCCGTGGATGCCCTGTTGGGGGAGTCAGCTTTGCCGGCTGATCGCGAGGCCCTAAGACATGCCCTTCATCTTGATCAGTCCCTTTGGATGCAATATCTGACATATTGGCAGAGCCTGCTGCATGGTGATTGGGGGGTCAGCCTGATCGATGGCCGGCCGGTATTGGAGCTGATTGTTCAGCGCATGCCAGCCACCATGACGCTGGCCGTGGCAGCCATGTTACTTGCCTTGTTGCTGTCGTTTCCATTGGGATATGTGGCGGCAAGGTTCGCCGGAGGCAGGGCGGATCGTTATGCCATGGCCCTGGCTTTGATCGGAGTGTCCGTGCCTAACTTTTGGCTTGGGCCCATGTTGATGTTGGTTTTTGCTGTTGAACTGGGCTGGCTACCGGTGTCCGGCATGGACGAGCCAGCGAGCATGGTGCTGCCTGCTATCACCCTGGGGACGGCCTTGGCGGCCATGCTTTCGCGCATGATGCGCTCGGCCTGGCTGGAGGCTATACATAGCGATAGCTGTCGCACGGCGCTTGCCTTTGGAGTCCCGGAGTGGCGTCTGTGGTGGCGGGATGCTGCACGGTTGGCGGCCGTCCCTGTGGTGACGATGTTAGGGCTGCAACTGGGCGGGTTGCTTGCTGGTGCGGTGATTACGGAAACGGTGTTCGACTGGCCCGGTCTAGGTCTGCTGACCGTTGAGGCCATTCAGCGAAGGGATTATCCGCTCGTGCAGGGATGTGTGCTGGTGATCGCACTTTTCTATATTGCAGCCAATCTGTTGACCGATCTTCTGGTGGCATGGCTGGATCCGCGGGTTCGTCATGCGTAGCTCGTTGATTTGGTTGTTTCCACCGCTTGCCTGTCTGATCATGGCTTTTGTGCAGGGCCAGGATGTCCATGCCGTCAATCTGGACCGAATTTGGGCAGAGCCGGATTTGATGCACTGGATGGGATGCGACGATTTGGGGCGCGATGTTCTGGCGCGACTGGCTAGCGGCATCCTTCTTTCCCTCGGCATTGGCATAGGCGTGATCATGGCGTCATCCCTGATTGGCATTGCTTTGGGGCTGTGGTCCGGCTGGCAGGGTGGCTGGCTTGATGCACTGATCATGCGACTTGCAGATATCGTTCTGGCCTTTCCCGGTATTTTGCTGGCCATTGCGCTGGCAGCCATGCTTGGTCCGGGGGTTGGCAATCTCATCCTCGCGCTGACCGTCGTGGGCTGGGTGGGCTTTGCTCGGCTTGTGCGTGTTCAAGTGCAGGCCCTGCGTCACACACCGTTTGTCGAGGCCAGTGTTGCTGCGGGCATAGGGTCCATGCGTCTGGCATGGTGCCATCTTCTGCCCAACATTGCTGCACCGGTGCTTGTTGAGGCAAGCTTTGGACTTGCCAATGTCATGATTGGCGAAGCTGGTCTATCCTTTCTTGGTCTGGGC
>RFGS01000123.1 GCA_003695905.1 Zetaproteobacteria bacterium
TAATCAATAGGCGTGCGCTCGACGAGCGTGAAATCGCGAGCCGGATCCACGCGTGTGGAAATGGCCCAGACCACCTCCGGCCAGGAACGGCAGTCGATATCCTCATCAACGACGATGATGAACTTCGTGTACATGAACTGGCGAAGATAGGACCAAACGCCGAACATGACGCGCTTGGCATGACCGGCATATCCCTTGCGGATCGAGACGACAGCCACACGATACGAGCAACCCTCCATCGGCAGGTAAAAATCGACAATCTCGGGGAACTGCTTCTGCAGAATGGGCACGAACACCTCGTTGAAGGCCAGGCCGAGAACGGCCGGCTCGTCCGGCGGCTTGCCCGTATGCGTGGAATGGTAGATCGCATCGCGGCGCATGCTCATGCGCTCAACCGTGAACACTGGAAAGCGCTCGACCTCATTGTAATAACCCGTATGGTCGCCAAACGGCCCCTCGTCGGCATATTCGTCGAGGGAAACATGCCCTTCCAGCACGATTTCGGCGGAGGTCGGCACCTTCAGTGGCACGCTCAGCCCCTCGGTCAGACGCGTGCGCGAGCCGCGCAGCAATCCAGCAAACTGATACTCGGACAGCGTATCAGGAATCGGCGTCACGGCCGCCAGGATCGTCGCCGGATCGGCCCCGATGACCACAGCGCAAGGAAACGACTTCATGCCCGCGGCCTTGGCCTCGCGATGATCCTGCGCGCCTCCCCGATGCTTGAGCCAGCGCATGATCAGGCGGTTGCGCCCGATCAACTGCTGACGATAGATACCGAGATTGAAGCGTGACTTGTGCGGTCCCCGCGTCACAACGAGTCCCCAAGTGATCAGCGGCGCGGCATCCCCGGGCCAGCAACGCTGGATCGGCAGTCGCGAGAGATCGACATCCTCACCCTCCCAACTCATCTCCTTCCATGGGGCATCCCGCTGGGTCTTCGGGTGCATGTCCATGACCTTGCGCAACATCGGAAACTTGTCCCACAGGTCGCGAACACCCGCGGGCGGCTCCGGCTCCTTCAAATACGCAAGCAGGGTGCCGATCTCTCGCAGCTCCTCGGCTGATTCACGCCCCATGCCCAATGCGATGCGCTCGGGCGTGCCGAACAGGTTGGTCAGTACGCGCATGTCCGATCCCTTGATCCGTTCGAACAACAGCGCCGGTCCTCCAGCACGCAGCACGCGATCCGAGATTTCCGTGATCTCAAGATCCGTGGACACCTCGACGGGCACCCGGCGGAGCAAATGACGCGCCTCAAGCTCTGCCAGAAAGCTCCGCAGATCCCTGGCGCTCATGCCGCCTGCTCCGTCTCGTTCAGCCCGAACACCCCCTCCAGGCGGTACAGGCGCATCATGTCACGCACCGCTGGGGAAGGCCGGACGAGCTCAAAACGCCCACGATGACGGCGGCGCCATTGGAGCCCCTCGATGAGCGTGGCCAGCCCCGAGGCATCCATGGAGGTGCAGCCGGAAAGATCCACGCGAATGCATCTCACCCCTGAGGCAAACAGCTCCTGCAGCGCCTGATGCAAGCGGGCCGCATTGCCATAGTTCACGCCGCCGTCAACGATCAGCACGGCCTCGTCTTGATCATGCTCCACCCGCAACGATAAATCCATTCAACCCCCGCCGGATGCGGCATTCCTCGCACCTTCGATGGCCAAGCCTAACCATCGGCCGGGGAATGAAAAGCGACAAGCAGCTTCCTTGCGCGCAATCCGCCCCTTGGTTAGCGTCCCGCATCCAAGAAACATGATTCGACGGAATCATCGTGGGGGAACCGAATGCTGGAAACCATGCGCAATCAGGCGCAATCATGGATCGCCAAGGTCATTCTGGGCGGTGTCGTGCTGTCGTTCGCCCTATGGGGCATTGGCGACTACTTCCTGGGCAGCCATATCGAGCCCGTAGCCGAGGTGGACGACACGCCGATCACACAAACCGAATTTGCGCAGGCCTATGAACGGCAAATGAACAATTACCGACGCATGCTCGGCAGTCGGTTTTCCAAGGAGTTCGTTGAATCCCTCGGCCTGAAGAATGCGACCCTGCAGACCATGATCAACCGTCGCCTGATGGTCGAACAGGCACGCAAGCTCGGGCTGGTCGTACCAAGCGCCATGATCGTGGCCAACGTGCAACAGGAAAAGGCCTTCCAGTCGGCTGGCCGCTTCGATCCCCAGCGCTACCGTATCCTGACCCGCAACATGGGCTTTGCTACGCCGCAGGATTATGAGCAGGAACTGAGCCGGGACCTTCTCATCGACATGCTGCAGAAAACGATAACCGATTCCGCGCGCGTCAGCGATGCTGAGGTTCATGATCGTTTTATGCATGACTACGAAAAACGCGTGTTTGCGGCCCTCATCATCGATCCCAAGGATCTGGAAAAGGACGTAAAGGTCGGGCCGGAGCAAGCCAAGGCCTGGTATGAAGCCCACAAGCAGGGCTATCTCTCGCCGCTGCGCGTCAAGCTCAGGGTCGTGGACATCGATCCGGTCGAGCTGGTCAAGGATCTGACCATCAGCAAGAGTGATCTCGACAAGGCTTACGAGGAAAACATCGCCCGTTATACGAAGCCCGAGCAGCGCCATGCCCGGCACATCCTCGTGAAGGTCGACCAGCAGGCATCTGAAGGCGCTCGCAAGGCCGCGCGAGAAAAGATCGAGGCGGCGCTGAAACGCATCCGCAGCGGAGAGGATTTCGCCAAGGTGGCCAAGGAGGTATCCGAGGACACCACAGCAGCCAAGGGCGGGGATCTGGGCTGGTTCTCCCGCGGGGCCATGGTTGCTCCATTCGAGGAGGCCGTGTTCAGCATGAACCCGGGGGAAGTCAGCGATATTGTCGAAACCCCGTTCGGTTTTCATATCATCAAGCTCGAAGGCATCCGCCCCGAACAGGTGCTGCCTTTGGAGAAGGTTCGTCCCGAGCTGGAAGCTGAAATCCGCCGCAGCATGGGTGCGGATGAGGCCTACAATCTATCCCAGGATCTGGATGATGCCCTCGGACGTGAAGGCTCGCTGGAGGCTGCCGCCAAGGCCGTGGGGCTGAGCGTCCGCGAGATCGGACCGATCAGTGCCACGGAAGCCCTAGCCGACCCTGTCTTGGCCGATGCATCGGTTCGTCAACGTGCGTTCACGATGCAACCGGGCGATCCGGTTGAAATCGAGGAAACCCAGCAGGGGCATTTCGTGGCCCTGGAACTGGTCGAGCGTCTGGAACCCAAGCCGTTGCCGTTTGCCAAGGTCACCGAGCAGGCCCTGGCTGATGCAAGACGAGCCGCCGCGAAGAAAAAGGCGGAGAAGCTGGCCGCAGAGGTACTCAAGGCTGCAGCCGATGGCAAGGATGCCGAAGCACTTGCCCAACGGTTCTCGCTGCCCAAGTTTATTTCCAAGCCCGTGCGCTTTAATGGCGATGGAGACAAAGCCGGCTGGCTGACGCGCGCCATTCTCGATAACGGCTTTGAGCTGCCCAAGGGCGCATGGCTGAAGGATGTCCAGCAAACGCCGGAGGGTCTGACGCTCGTGCAGGTACAGGACATCCTGGCCGCGCCTGAGGATGAATTCGCCGACAAGAAGGAACAAATCCGCGAGCAGGTGCGCAGGGCCAAGGGAGCCGTCCGTTTTGACCGCTGGATGAGCGCGCTGCGTGAAGAACATGAGGTGCACATCCATGAGGACGTGCTCTCGCGCTTCTAGTAGGCACAGCTATGCACGCCATCACGACACACGCTGGACATAAAAAAACGCCCGCTCGTTCAGAGCGGGCGTCCCTTTCTGGTGGAGCCAGGCGGGATCGAACCGCCGACCTCTACAATGCCATTGTAGCGCTCTCCCAGCTGAGCTATGGCCCCGTCTGTCGGCTCCTTGCCGACGGGCGCGCATTTCGCCACAGACGCGGGGTCTTGTCAACATGAGGATGAAGCTGTTCCGACGCACGTTGTCGGCGGACTGCCTTACACCGCCGGCTGTCTTCTCCCGGCTCGTCGACCGCGGCGATTGCTTCCTGTTCGAGTCCGCCGAGGGGGGCGAGCAATGGGGTCGTTACAGCATGCTGGGCATCAGCCCTGCGGCCGTGGCCACATTCGGACGCGATGGACGCACCCATCTGCGCCATCGCGACGGGCACCGTGAAACGCTGGACATTGATATCCTTCAATGGCTGCGCCAGCAGGTCATCCGCCAGGACTCGCTGCATGACGAATCGCTGCCGTTCAGCGGCGGCGCCGTGGGCTATTTCGGCTATCCGATGGTTTCGCATTTCGAAGCCATCCCCGACGACCTGCCCGATCCGATCGACGCTCCGATCGCAGCCTTCCTGCTCGTCGACCGCTTCATGATCTTCGACAACCTCAAAGGCACGCTGACCTGCTGCGTGCGCCTGCCCGAGCATGAGCATGACGAGGCCAAAAACATCCTCGATCGCATGGAACAGAGCCTGCGCGAGGGCGAAACGGCCGAACCCCTGCGCCTGGAGGTCGGCGACAGACCATCCGAGCCTCCGACACCCCAGATGTCACAACAGGCATTCGAGGCCGCCGTGACCCGTGCCCGCGAATACATTCATGCCGGTGACATCTTCCAGGTCGTGCTATCACAGCGTTTCAGCAAACCGCTATGCTGCCATGCGTTTGACGTCTATCGGGCCGTGCGGCACATCAATCCCTCGCCCTATCTGTTCTACCTGCATATTGACGATCTCATCCTGGTCGGTTCCTCGCCCGAAATCCTGGTGCGAAAGGAGGGGCAGGATGCTGTCGTACGTCCGATTGCAGGCACGCGCCCCAGGGGTCGCACCCGCGACGAGGATCTCGCGCTGGAGAAGGAGTTGCTGGCTGACGAGAAGGAACGTGCCGAGCATGTCATGCTCGTTGATCTGGGACGCAACGACCTCGGCCGGGTCTGCGAGTATGGCAGCGTGCACGTCTCCGACTCGATGGTTATCGAGCGCTATTCCCATGTCATGCACATCGTCTCACAGGTCGAGGGCAGGCTGCGTCCGGACTGCGATGCCATCGACCTGCTGGCTGCGACCTTTCCGGCCGGCACGGTGTCCGGTGCCCCCAAGGTGCGCGCGATGGAAATCATCCACGAACTCGAACCGGTCTGCCGCGGCCCCTACGCCGGCACCGTGGGCTACATCGATTTCGGCGGCGAACATATGGACACGGCCATCGCCATTCGCACGGCCATCATTCGCCAGGGATGCATCCATATCCAGTCGGGCGCGGGCATCGTTGCCGATTCAGTGCCTGCGCGCGAGCATCGGGAATGCGTGAACAAGGCCATGGCCATGTTCCGTGCCGTGGCCCTGGCCGAAGCCCAACCGGAGAGA
>RFGS01000030.1 GCA_003695905.1 Zetaproteobacteria bacterium
AGCATGGCCACGCGTGCCTTCTGGGCCTCCACATCCCTCCGCAGTCGCCGCATCAGCGAAGCCTTCGCCTCTCGTTGCTCACGGACCTCGCGTTCTGCCTTGCGCCTTTGCTCCAGGACGCGCGCCAGTTCATGCTGGCGCTCACGCAATTGTTCTTCGGTCTGCTCAAGCTCCGTCAGCATACCCTGGAGTCTCAAGCGATCATCCTGCTGCGCCCGCATGACCCGATGCAGCAAATAGCGCCGGTGTGGGATGTCCCTGATATCCGTTCCTCCCAGCCACATTTGCCAAGCCGAATAATGGCCTGCGCGTTTCCAAGCTGCTGATGCCTCTTCAAGCATCAGGGCGCGCAGTCGCCCGATCTCCTGCTGCAACTGCAGCTGCCGCTGTTGCAATTGTTTGACCTCTTCACTCAGACCCCGATGCTTGAGCTCGACCTCATGCAGGGCCATGCTGGCAACTGCAAGCTTCTGGTCCAGTTCACGCATCTCCCTGCCCAGTCGTCCAAGCTTGCTCTCCAGCCGCTGACGAAGCTCAAGAGCCTGCTTCTTTTGCTTTTGGACTTCTGCAAGGCGCTGATGGGCATTGTCCGAAGCCCAGACATCGGTCATAACGACCAGGGACATGCCCATGGCCAACACACACATCATCAAGCGCAGCATCATTGGCGATGATAAGGGTGGCCAGCCAGAATCGTAAAGGCGCGATAACATTGCTCGATGACCAGAATCCGGACAAGTTGGTGTGGCAACGTGAGTTTCGACAAGCTCCAGATCATGCCCGCCTGCCGCCGGACCTGCTCGGTCACACCAGCCGCCCCGCCAATGAGGAAATCCAGTCGCGCATTGCCGGATTGCCGAGCAAAATGCTCGGCCCATTGATGGCTATCCAGTGATCGACCGCCCTCGTCAAACAGGATGAACCCCGAAGGCAGACGCTGCAGAATAATGCGTTCTTCCTGCTCCCTGCGCTGCTCGTTTTTTCTGCCTCGCCCCTCGGCAAGCTCGATGACCTCAAACGCCGCATACGGACGCATGCGCCTGAGCAGGGAGCGCTCGAAGGAAAGTAGTTCGGGGTTACCCTTGCCAACCACCCAAAGGCGGACATACATCATCGCAAGCTTACCCGCACGTTTGGCTTCGAGGGAAACTCACGAAACCGATTTGATCTGATCCGGCGTTCTCCACAGGTGCTCGAGCTGAAAACTCTCCCGAACCTCCGGGAGGAACAGGTGCACGATAAGATCTCCCAGATCAACCAGCAGCCACTCCATCGCCTCCAGGCCCTCGACGCGAGCCGATAGCTCATGCTTGTGCGCAGCCTCGCTGACGGCTTCGGCCAAGGCTTTCAGTTGCCGGTCCGAACGCGCGCTGGCAATAATGAAATGATCCGCGAATGCACAACGCCCACGCACATCCATGACCAGGATGTCTTGGGCTTTCCTGTCCTCCAGGGCCGATACGACGCTGGCAATGATCTGTTCCAAAGACTGTTGCTCGTTCTTCAACGCTTCTCCTTCCTATGCTTTCACACGGCGATAATGCCGTTCAACTTCCTGCCGGATGGTTTCAGGAACCAGACCCGCAAGGCTTTCCCCCAAGGCGGCTAGCCGACGTAGTGTCGTGGCCGATACCTTCGGGAGCTCGGCCTTGCAGTACAAGCCGTGGCCATATCCTTGTCTGGACGGCCATGTGCGCTCATCCATCCACTGCCAGTCTGTTGGCAGTACCGGCGAGGAAACCCCAGCGCGATCAAAGACCACGAGGTCGCACAAGTCCCGATGCCCCGGATACCCGATCCAGTGGCAGAGGCCCTCAAGGGCATCCGCGCCCATGAGCCATGCGGCACGGTACCCTGTCCATGCCCGCGCAAACTCGCGCAAGGTCGCAATGGCCGGTACGGGTCCATTCTGCCTGACTTCCCAGTCCCAGACCCTGCATCGCTCATCCACGGATGCGAGATGCTTCAGCCATGCACATCTGGTCTGTGCATCGGCACATCCGGAAAGCGTGCGATGAACGGGAGTCCCCACCGGAACGAACCAGACTTCATCCACAAAACCGCGATCAAGCGCCTCAGCCGCCAAGGCCTGGTGACCGAGATGTGGCGGATCGAAGCTGCCCCCCAGCAGGCCGATCGTGGGACCACGCAACTACTGACGCACCTCGCCATGACCCAGCACAACCCACTTGCGTGTGGTCAACCCCTCAAGACCCACGGGTCCCCTGACATGCAGCCTGTCGGTGGAAATACCGATCTCCGCCCCCAGACCATACTCGAAGCCATCGGCAAAGCGCGTGCTCGCATTCCACATGACCGACGATGAATCCACCTCGCGAAGAAACAGGCGGCCTGTGCTGTAGTTCTCTGTGACAATCGCGTCAGTGTGTGCAGAGCCGTAACGGGCGATATGTTCCATGGCCATGTAGACGTCATCAACAATGCGGATCGAAAGAATCGGCGCCAGATATTCTGTCCCCCAATCCTCTTCCGTGGCTACGCGAATATCGCTCAGCACCTGCCGCGTGCGCGCACACCCCCTGAGTTCCACGCCCTTCTCGCGCATCTGTCGAGCAATCTCGGGTAACACGCTTTCGGCCTTGTCCCGATGCACAAGCAGCGTTTCCATGGCATTGCACACGCCAAAACGCTGCGTTTTGGCGTTGACTGCGATGGCTATGGCCTTGGCTTCATCCGCGTCGACATCGATGTACACATGACAGATGCCATCCAGATGCTTGATAACCGGCACACGCGCCTCGCTGCTCACACGTTCGATCAGGGAACGTCCCCCCCTGGGAATGATCACATCCACATATTCCTTGCTCCTGAGCAGCTCGCCCACCATGGTGCGGTCCGTGGAATCGATCAGTTGAACGGCATCCTGCGGCAGGCCCGCATCGACGAGCGCCCGCCGGATGCAGGCTGCAATGGCCCGGTTAGAGTGAATGGCCTCCGAGCCACCGCGCAGGATCGTTGCATTGCCCGACTTCAGGCACAAGCCAGAGGCATCCGCAGTCACGTTCGGCCTTGATTCATAAATGATGCCGATAACCCCCAGAGGGACTCGCATGTGCCCGACCTGGATGCCGGACGGGCGAAAGCGCAAATCATCCATGGCCCCCACCGGATCGGGCAGCAAGGCAATCTGCTCCAGACCCTCGGCCATGGCCTCGATGCGCTCGGTCGTGAGCAGCAGACGATCGAGCAGCGCAGCATCCAATCCGCGCGCCTGCCCTGCCTCCATGTCAAGAGCATTGGCGGCCAGGATTTCCGAGGTCTCGCGACGAAGGATCACCGCCGCCAGTTCCAAGGCCTTGTTCTTCGACTGCGTATCAGCCAGCCGCATCTTGTTCGCAGCTTGCCTGGCCCGTTGGCCCATGAGCTCCATCGTTGCCTTTGCTTCCGTCATTTCCCTCTCCTGTCCTGAAGTCAGAGCAACACCAGGTTATCGCGATGAACCACGGAGGAAAAATCCATGTACCCCAGAATGGACTCAATCTCCTGGCTGGGATGACCCTGAATGCGCCGAAGATCTTCGGCATTGTAATTGGTCAGCCCCCTCGCAATCGGCTTGCCCTGCTGGCCGACTATATCGATGCATTCGCCCTTGTCGAAGTGCCCCGTGACCTCAACGATGCCAACCGGCAGCAAACTGCTTCCGCGTTCACGCAATGCTCGCTCCGCGCCGGCATCAATGCGAACGGCACCGACCGGCGTAAGCACATCCGCAATCCAGTGCTGCCGCTTGCTGTGTCGGTCCCCGCTGCACAGGAACAGGGTGCCCGTATCCTTTCCAGCAAGCAGCGAGGATAGTGCTTGGGGCTGCCATCCATTGATGATGGCCGCCGCGACTCCACCACGTGTACTGATGCGCACGGCATCGATCTTGCTCGCCATGCCTCCCGTGCCGAAGCTGGATCCGGCACCGCCCGCGGCCTGAATGATCGCTGGCGTTAAATGCTCGACGACATCCAAGCGCTTGGCTCCAGAGTCCTGAAGCGGGTTCCGGTCATAGAAGCCATCGACATCGGTCATGATGACCAGCAAATCCGCATCGATCAGCAGACTGACCAGGGCAGCCAGTGAATCATTGTCTCCAAACTTGATCTCCTCGACGACCACCGTGTCATTCTCGTTCACGATGGGAACGACCCCGGCCGAAAACAGCGTCTCCGACGTGTTGCTGGCATTCAGATAGCGGCGACGATGCCGGAGATCATCCTTGGTCAGCAACATCTGGGCAACCATGCGGCCATGCCGTTCAAACGCACGACTGTATGCCCGCATCAGATGAGGCTGGCCAATGGCAGCCGCCGCCTGCTTCTCGTGCACCGTCAGGTTGCGTTCCTCCCACCCCATGTGCACGCGCCCCAAAGCCACGGCGCCGGAAGAAACAATGGCCACATCGATTCCCCGGGCATGCAGTGCGGCAGTCTCATCGGCCAGGCGATCGATGAGTTCCCGGCGGATGCCGCTTGTCGCATCCGCCAGCAGCGAGCTGCCAATCTTGACCACAATGCGTCTGACATTGGCCAGGTCGGAGCGTCCACGAATCATCGGGATCTCACCTGTTGTCCGGACTCACGCATGGCCAGCAAGGTTTGGTGGACATCCCACACCAGGGCATCAACCCCCTCGCCCGTAGCTGCCGAAATCGCGTAAACTGGCAATCCATGCGCTGATGCCTCCGATTGCGCTTCCTCCAACGACTGCCGATCGATCGCGTCGATCTTGTTCAAGACCAGCCAACGGGGCTTTTCCGCAACAACCGGACCATATCCTTGCAGCTCACGCTCGATTTCGCGAATCTGTTCGGAGACCGACTTCCCCTCAAAGCAGGAGGCATCCACCAGATGCAGAATGAAGGCCGTGCGTTCCAGATGGCGCAGAAAGCGAGAGCCTAGGCCCTTGCCTTCATGTGCGCCTTCGATCAGCCCCGGAATGTCTGCGACCACGAAGCCATCCCCATCGGGCATGAAAACCTGACCGAGTTTGGGCTTGAGCGTCGTGAACGGATAATCCGCGATCTTCGGCCTTGCGTTGGAGATCCGAGACAGCAAGGTTGATTTTCCGGCATTGGGCAAACCCGCAAACCCCACATCAGCCATCAGCTTCAGCTCGAGCACCCGGATGCCGGATTCGCCTTCCTGGCCGGGCTGGGCGTATCGGGGCGCTCGATTGGTGCTGGTGGCGAAATGGGCATTGCCCAGGCCACCGCTGCCGCCTCGGGCAGCAATGTAACGTTCTCCGGGGCGGGAGAGATCCTTGAGCACATGCCCTGCATCATCCTTGACCAGCGTGCCGACCGGCACCTCGACAACGATATCAGGCGCATTTTTTCCATGCCGGTTCGAGCCCATGCCAGGCTGACCGTTCTTGGCGATCAGCCGCTTGCGCAGATAGAGTTCCTGCAGCGTGTTCTTGCGCTCGCTGGCTACGAAGATGATATGGCCTCCTCGACCGCCATCTCCGCCATCGGGACCACCCTTCGGAATAAACTTTTCCCGCCTGAATGAAACGCAGCCGGCACCTCCGTGACCGGCCCTTATCTCGATCCTGACCTCATCAATAAAGCGCATCATGCATCATCCTTGACCAAGGCTGGCACAAAAGCAAAAAAGGGTGCGCCCTGCGCACCCTTCTCCAACAATTCCGCAATACCCTGTCAGGATACCACCCGAACCGTCGTGCGCCCCGCGCTCTTGTAATACTCGACCCGTCCGTCAGTCAGGGCAAAGAGCGTGTAGTCCTTGCCACAGCCAACATTCTCTCCCGGACGAATCTTCGTACCGCGCTGACGCACCAAGATGTTGCCCGCGCGAACGGATTCGCCACCGTATTTCTTCACACCCAGTCGCTTGGCGTTCGAGTCGCGACCGTTGCGGCTAGATCCACCTGCCTTCTTGTGTGCCATCGCTTCGCTCCTTTTCCGTAATCAGCCGCTGATCTTCTCGATGCGCACGGCCGTGTAGTGCTGCCGGTGACCCTTGGTCAGCTTGTAATGCTTGCGGCGGCGCTTCTTGAAAATAACCAGCTTCTTGCCGCGCAAATCGCCAAGAGCGACAGCCTCGACCTTGGCCTGGGCTGCATCGGCTCCCACCTTGATATCATCGCCTTCGCCGACGAGAAGCACGTCATCAAAGGTGATGGCCTGACCGGCCTCGACACCGAGTTTCTCAACGCGCAGCACATCGCCTTCCTGAACGCGATACTGCTTGCCGCCTGTCCTGATTACAGCGTACATGTTCTACTCCAATACGTCTCAGGCAGCCTTGCCCGGCTTGCCGTATTTCTTGTAAAAGCGTTCCACCCGACCCTCGGTATCGACGATCTTCTGCTTGCCAGTATAGAAGGGATGGCAAGCTGAGCAGATCTCCACACGGAAATCCCCTTTGGTCGAACGGGTTTCCACCGTGTTCCCGCACGAGCAGGTAATCTTTGTCGGAACATATTCCGGATGAATGCCAGCTTTCACGTTCAATCTCCTAATGCGTTTCGAAGGGGCGCGATTTATAGCGCCATGCGCTGCTCGATGCAAGTCCGAATCGGTCTGCGTCAGCCGATGCCGACCACAGCCTGCCTGCACAGCTCCATCAGCGGGTCCGGATAAATGCCCAACAGCACGACAGCGATGGCCGTAAGCGCCACAGTGGCTTGCATCAGCCGATTCTCGCTGAAATTGAACGGAACACGGGCTTCGTCAAAGTACATGTACTTGACCACGCGAATGTAATAAAACGCTCCGACGACCGAAAACAACAGCGCATAGATCACCAGATAGATATGCCCAGCCTGCATGGCCGCGATGAACACTGCGTATTTGGCCCAGAATCCGCCCAGAAACGGGATGCCGGCCAGCGAAAACAGCAGCAGCCCCATGGCCAGCGCATAGCCCGGACGCACCTTGGCCAGCCCTGCAAAATCATCCAGCAATTCACCCTGGATCCCTTCGCGACGCATGAGCACGATGACTGTGAATGCCCCCATGCCCATAAACAGGTAAATGGCCAGATAGACAAGGATGCCTGCATAGCCCGAACCGCTGCCGGCGATCAGGCCCAGGGTAACGAAGCCGACATGGCCGATCGTTGAATAGGCCAGCATGCGCTTGATATTGCGCTGGGCGATTGCTGCCAGATTGCCAATCGCCATGGTCAATACAGCAATGCCGCTCAGAATCATCATTGTCTCATGCTCCAAGGCCGGCAGCGCATCGGCCACGATTCGGACGAACACGACAAAGCCCGCGACCTTGGGCGCGGCTGACATGAAGGCAGTGATCGGCGTCGGCGCCCCTTCGTAGGCATCCGGTGTCCACATGTGAAACGGCGCCATCGACACCTTGAATGCAAGCCCCGCTAGGATGAAGACCAGGCCCAGCAGCACGGCCGTATGCTCGCTGCTCGAGGCGGCAGCCAGGGCATCACCGATGTGCTTGAAATCCAGGCTTGAGGTCACGCCATAGAAAAACGTGATGCCGTAGAGCAGCATACCCGAAGACAGCGATCCAAGGATGAAATATTTCAATGCTGCCTCATTCGAACGCAGCGTGTCGCGCTGATAGCCCACGAGCACATAGATCGACAGGGCCATGAGCTCGATGCCCAGATACATGGTCACGAAATTATTGGCTGATACCAGCAGCATCATGCCCAACATTGCGAACAGCATGAGCACGAAATATTCACCGACATTTTCCTCGGTGCGGATGTAGTCCAGCGACATAATAATGGCGATGGCGGTACCCGCCAGGATCAGCCATTTGCTGAACACGGCAAACGGATCCAGTGTGAAGAATCCATAGAAGGCCGTTACCGGCGTCCCGCCGCCTACCTGGATCAGAGCCACGCCTGCAACGAGAATCGTTGCCAGAGACAGATAGCCGGTCAGATGCTTGCGATCCTTGGGCACAAAGAGGTCAACGATCAGCAGTGCCATGGCCAGCACGGCCACGAGAATCTCGGGCAGCAAGGCCCACAGATGATCCGGGAACGGAAATGGAAACGTCACATTTGCCATCGTTGTTCTTCCTTACCTGACCGCAAGCTCTTGCACTGGCATCTGCTGCGCCAATGCCGCCGCGGCATCGAGTTTTGTTGTTGTCGCCTGCTCAATCAAATGAGCGACCGATGCATGCATGACATCCAGCACGGGCAACGGATAGATGCCCAGCCAGACCACAAGCAGGATCAGGGGTACGAAATAGCCGAACTCGCGCATGTTCATATCCGGCATGCCCTTGACCGTGTCCTTGGTCAGGTCGCCAAAGATCACGCGCTTGTACATCCAAAGCGTGTAGCACGCTGAAAGCACGACCGAGGTGGCCGCGATGATGGCCACCCATTTGGCCGAAATAGCCAGGCTCGCCTGGGCAACATCCGACGGATTGAACGTGCCGATGAGCACCATGATTTCGGCCACGAACGCAGACGCACCGGGCAATGCCACATTGGCCATGCAGAACACCATCATCACAGCTGCAAACACAGGCATGACATTGACGACGCCGCCATAATCGGCGATCTCGCGTGTATGCAGACGGTCATAGAGTACGCCGACGCAAAGGAACAGCGCAGCGGCAACAAAACCGTGGCTGATCATGCCGAACAATGCCCCCTCGACCGCTTGTTGGGTGAACATGAACGTACCAAGCGTGACAAAGCCCATGTGTGCGATTGACGAATAGGCGATCAGACGCTTCATGTCCTTTTGCATCATGGCCACCAGTGAGATGTAGACCACGGCGATCAAGCTGAGCACGACGACGAAGGGTACGAAATACTGCGAGGCATCCGGCAGCATGGGCAGCGAGAAACGCAAAAAGCCATAAGCTCCCATCTTCAAAAGGATGCCGGCCAGAATCACGGAACCGGCCGTTGGAGCCTCGGTATGCGCATCGGGCAACCAAGTATGTACCGGCCACATCGGAACCTTGACCGCAAAGGCGATAAAGAACGCAATCCAGATCCAGAACTGCCAAGTGAAATCAAACGGATAATCCATGAAGGCCAGGATCGAAAACGTGTGCCCGGCCTTGAAATACATGGCCAGCAGCGCCACGAGCATGAGCACGGAGCCGGCCAATGTGTAAAGGAAAAACTTGATCGTGGCATATACGCGATTCTTGCCACCCCATACCCCGATGATCAGGTACATCGGAATCAGCATGGCCTCCCAGAAGAAATAGAACAACACGGCATCCAGAGCGCAGAACACGCCGATCAGTGTCGTTTCCAGCACCAGAAAGGCCAGCATGTATTCCTTGACTCGCTCCGTGATGCATCGCCATGCCGAAACAATACATATGACGGTCAACAGACTGGTCAGCAGGATGAACGGCATGGAGATGCCGTCCACGCCCAGCTGGTAATTGATGTTGAAAGCCGGTATCCAGCGGTGGAACTCCTCGAACTGCATGTGCGAGGTGTTGGAATCAAAATAGATCCACAAGGGCAAAGTGACCAGGAAGGTGGCCACAGACACGGCAAGCGCTGCCCAACGAACGGCTTCATCCCCCTTGATGAACAGCCAGATAAACAGCGCGCCAATCGTGGGCAGGAAGATACTCAGACTGAGAATCGGAAAATCCAAGACGTTATGCAATTCCATCCCCTTTCTCCCCCGTCATCCCTTGAGCAGCAGATAGGTCAAGAAGCCGAAGGCACCGATGACCATCGCAAAGGCATAGTGATAGACCATGCCCGTTTGCATTTCACGCATGCGCGCCGCTCCTGCCTTGACAGTATCGACAAAACCGCCATGGATAATGCCCTTATCAATGATGGCCAGATCCCACCGCTGCCACAGCCAATGGCCGATTCGCTGTGCGGGAAGCATGAAGATTTTCTCGTAGAGCTCATCCCAGTACCACTTGTTCAGCAGGAAGGTATAGAGCGGCCGTGCAGAGGCAACCAGCTTTGCCGGGATGGCCGTTTCCCGAAAATACATAACAAAGGCCAGAGCAATGCCCCCCACGGCCATCCAGAAGGGAGCAGTCAGGAAAAAGGCATGATGCCCTTCTTCAGCCAACACGGCCAATGGATTGTGCGCCTCCATAACATACAGTGAGGTTCCGAAATAGCCCTCGGCCACATCAGGGTTGGCCACATCCAAAACCTCAACGCCCCACCAGCCCGACAGTGCCGCACCGACGGAAAGAATCAGCAGCGGCACCGTGATCACCTTGGGCGACTCGTGTACATGGGCCTTGGTTTTGTCCGGTAGGCGATCGGAATTGTGGAAGGTCAGGAAGAACATGCGGAAGGTGTAGAAGGCGGTCATGAAGACGCCCGACAGCACGGCCCAATAGGCCAGATCACCAACCCAGCCAAGGTGATCGGCAACCTTGGCAGACTCGATAATCAGGTCCTTGGACCAGAAGCCCGCAAACGGTGGAACGCCTGAGAGAGCCAGCGCCGCGATCAGCATCGTGAAATAGGTGATCGGCATATACCTGCGCAGCTGCCCCATGCGCCGGATGTCCTGATCAGCCAATACGGCATGAATGACCGAGCCAGCCGCCAAGAATAGCAGAGCCTTGAAATAGGCATGCGTCATCAGGTGGAAGATGCCCACCGAATAGGCCGAAACCCCGCAGGCCACGAACATGTAACCGAGCTGTGAACAGGTTGAATAGGCGATAACCCGCTTGATGTCGTTTTGCACCAGGCCGATGGTTGCACACATCCAGGCTGTGATCGCGCCCACCAGCGTCACGGCTGCAAGGGCGGTCTCGGAAAACTCGAACATCGGCGAACAGCGCGCCACCATAAACACGCCGGCGGTAACCATGGTCGCGGCATGGATCAGGGCCGAAATCGGGGTTGGGCCTTCCATCGAATCAGGAAGCCAGACATGCAGCGGTACCTGACCGGACTTACCCATAGCACCGATGAACAGGGCCAGACAGATGAATGTGATCGCGCTCATTTCCCAGCCTGCAAAGTGCAGCACATGCCCCTGGGCCACGAAGGCCTCGACCTGGCTGAACACCTCACGGTAGTCGATCGTACCGAAGTAGTACCAGATGGCCAGGATGCCGACGGCAAAACCGAAATCGCCAACGCGGTTGACAATGAAGGCCTTCAGCGCCGCAAAGTTCGCACTCTCGCGCTTATACCAGAAGCCGATCAGCAGATAGGACACCAGCCCCACGGCTTCCCAGCCGAAAAACAGCGTGAAGAAATTGTTGCCCATGACCAAAACCAGCATCGAGAACGTGAAGCCGGAGATATAGGAGAAGAAGCGCGTATAGCCGGGATCGCCATGCATATAGCC
>RFGS01000031.1 GCA_003695905.1 Zetaproteobacteria bacterium
ATCGAGAAAGCACGAGGGCATCGAGCGTTATGCCAGACTGGTGCATGGCCACGGCTCCGGCCATGTTCAGGTTATGGAAAATGGGGCCATCCTGGAGTGCGATGCACTCGCAGGCCAGAAAACCGGATATTTTTTCGATCAGCGCCCCAACCGAAGCTGGGTTGGAAGTCTCTGTGAAGGCAGGGCCGTGCTGGATCTGTTTGCCTATGTCGGAGCCTTTGCCGTTCAGGCATTAAAAGCCGGGGCCGCTCATGTAACCAGCGTTGATGCCTCGCAGAGCGCTCTCCACTGGGCATCCCGAAACGTAGCCCGACTGGGTGCTGAAAACCGCTGGGAGGCCATTCGCGGTGATATGCCGCGCGTGCTGCATGATCTTGGACAGCAGAAGAGACGCTTCGACATCGTGATCTGCGACCCCCCTGCCTTTGTCAAAAGCAGAAGCAAGCGCCAAGCAGGCCTTCGTGGCTACCAGGGACTGGCTCGATCGTGCGCGGCTCTTGTCCGAGCGGAAGGGCTGCTATGCGCTGCTTCCTGCTCGGGCCTAATCGACATGGATGAATTCCGGCTTGCCACGCTGAAAGGCATCCGTGAGGCGGGGCGATCAGCTCAGATTGTCCATGTCGGCGAAGCCGGTGCCGACCATCCGTGGCTGCCCTCGATGCCAGAAACGCGGTACCTTAAGTTCATGGCCTGGAGACTGGATTGAGACCGAAGACACCTGTCGACATGATTTCCCATATTACAGGCCTTAGCATTGCCCCATGTCTGTGACCGTTCTCCATCTGACAGACTTCCATCTTTATGCCGATGCCGGGGCCACGATCAAGGGTATCGTTAGTCGCGAAAGCTTCGAGGCCGTGCTGGACCAAGCCAGTGAGACCCATGCCGAGGCCAAGGTCATGGTCCTGGGCGGCGACTTGGCCCAGGACGAATCCCTGCCAACCTATCGCTGGCTTGCGCAATGCCTGAGGCAGTATGATTTCAAATACTTGGTGACCCCCGGCAATCATTGCAAGCTCGACCGCCTGCGGGAAGGGCTTGAGATCCCGCTCTGTGGCAATGGACCGCGCTCCCTGGACATTGGCGGTTGGCGCATTCTTGGGCTGAACACACACTGGAAAGGTCGTGTTGGCGGCATGCTATCAAACGACGAGCTCGCATGGATGGATCAGGAATTGCAGCATGCCGAGCATGTCCTGATCGCCATGCACCATCACCCGTTTCCGACCGGCAGTGCCTGGCTGGATGATATAGCCCTGAATAATGCGCATGACTTTTGGCAGCTTATCCAGCGTCATGACAATGTCAGGGGCATTGTCTGCGGCCATGTTCATCAGGCCATCGACGATTGGCGGGATCGCATCCGGCTCATGAGCACGCCCTCGACCTGCATCCAATTCAAGCCCTGCATGCCCAATTTTGCGTTGGACAATGCTTCGCCCGGCTACCGCTGGATCTGCCTTGATGATTCGGGATCGCTGGAAACCGGCGTGGTCCGCATCGAGGGCTTCATTCCGCCGGATCTAAGCGATACCAGCGAATACTGAAGAGCTCAATCCTTCTCGACTTTCTTCCATTCCAGCGCACTTCGATCCGGCCCCAGCAGGATGGCCAACCAGCGCGTCTTCTCATCGGTTTCCAGCGCCAACTTGACGATCATGGTCAACGGCACGGAAAGCAGCATGCCGACCGGCCCAAGGATCCATCCCCAGAACACCAGGGATAGGAAAACAACCAGTGTGGACAGGCCAACACCCTCTCCCATAAATTTTGGTTCGACGATGTTGCCCATAATGGCATTGATGACCCCATATCCCGCGGCAGCGGCTAGAGCTGCTCCCGGTCCCAGCTGGACCAGGGCCAGCAGCACGGGGGGCACGGCTGCAATAAGAACCCCTATATTGGGGACAAAATGGAAAAGGAATGCGATCAAGCCCCAAAGCAGCGCATAATCCACGCCCAGAATGGACAGCCAGATGGTCGTCAACACCCCGGTGACAAGGCTAACCCAGCCCTTGATGGTCAGATAGGCATTGACGCTGTCCACAAAGCGTTTGAAATGGTCGGTTGAAGGCGCCTGATCACCCATCATCTTCCATTTACCCGGCAAGGCAGCGCCCTCGAGCAACAATAGGATGACCGTAAAGAGAATCAAAAAGGTATTGGCCATCGCGTGTCCGAAGCCGGACAACAGCTTGCCGGCCAAGCTCATGGCCACAGACGGATCGAAATTTTGCATCAAATGACTCGTGTCCACGACAATGCCGTGGGATTCGAGCATCAACAGCCATTCACTAGTCAGGGTTTTGAGCTTTTCCTGATACAGCGGGAGATTGTCCGAAAAATCGGAAATGGAGGCGCCAACAAAGCCACCAATGAGGATACTTGCCAGCAACAGTGCCACCGTGATGATCAAAACGGCTGCGATGGGCGAGACCCGGTGGCGGATCAACCAAGTCATCGGAGGCATGCAGATAATGGCCAGGAAAGCTGCCAGCAGAAACGGAACCAAAAGGGATGTGGCCGCCTGCATACCCGCCACAATGATTACGAAACAGGCCGTGGACACAAAAAAACCCTGGGCGCGGGATCCCATCATCTACTCGTCACCTCCTCGCGTGCACATAGATCATCGGCCCGCACCTCCGCCAAACTTTCGAATCAGTTGTAGTCGCTTAACCGGGGATCGTCAAGGTCGATGGCGGTTTCGCCGCTGGCAAACATCAGTTGCAAATAGGGCAGACAACCCTCACATTCCTGACCACAGCCTGTGGATGCCTGGGCCATCTCTAGGGTTTTAAACTCCTTCAATTCCTCGAATGTGCGATTGACGCATTCACAACGATCGACTTTTGCTTCACTCATGTCCGACTCCATCCTGGTCTTGCTCCGTCGGATACTGGGACATCCGGCCGCGCCATGGCAAGCAAAGCATCCATGTCAAATCATGGGTCGGGTCGGTGCGAAACGGAGTCAGACCAAGCTCCATGTGCGCGTGACCTTGCTTGGGATGCGGACGATAAGTACCAAACATACGGTCCCAGCACGAAAGATTGAAGCCAAAGTTGCTGTTGTGTTCCTGAGGCAAAACGGAGTGATGGATCCGATGCATGTCCGGCGTAACCACCAAAAGGCGCAGACGACGTTCAAACAGTCCGGGCAACAGCACATTGCCATGGTTAAACATGGCCAGGGCGTTCAAGAGGACTTCAAAGATCAGCACAGCCAGCACGGGAGCCCCCAGCAGGCAAACAGCCAGTGCCTTGATGGCAAAGGACAGCATCATTTCCAACGGATGGAAGCGCAATCCTGAGCTCACATCAAGATCCTTGTCGGCATGATGCACCATGTGCAACCGCCAAAGCGTGCCTACGCGATGGAACATGACATGTTGCCCGTAGATCACCGCATCCATGGCCACGATGGCCAGTAGGACCTTGAGTCCATCTGGCAAGTCGCTCTGGGCCAGCAATCCCATGTGCTGTGCCTCACACCAAGCGGCAACGGCCAACAAACCCGCCGGGAACAGCAGCCGCAGCAACAGTGCATTCAACGCGGCAAGGCCCAGGTTGCCAATCCAACGCGGACGCCGTGGCTCTCTCCATGCCCTGCGGGGTGCAAACACTTCCCAGCAGGACATGCCTGCCAGCATGCCAAGCGCAATACCAAGGCGGATCAGGGCTTCCTCGCTCAAGTCATGAACACCAGATCCAGCCTGCGCACCCTGCACAAGCTGCGCTTGAAGCGCTGCCAGTCCCATTGCCTGCCCGGGTCCCATTTCCTTCCGGGCGCCACATGCTGATGTCCGACGATCCTTTCCTTGGTGATATCGGGATAGCATTGCATCAGGCAACGACAAAGCCTCGCAACCTCCCGATACTGGGCAGAGGTAAACGGCACCTGTTCATCGCCCATGATTTCGATGCCTATGGAATAGTCGTTACAGTTTTCCACACCTTGCCAACAGGACATACCGGCATGCCAGGCCCGGTCTCGACAGCGGACAAACTGGTAGATGCTGCCATCCCTGTGCACAAGGAAATGGGCCGAAACGCGTAGCCCGGCCAGGGTGGAAAGCTCTCGATGCACTGTTGTGTCCAATGTGCCCTGGAAGAAATCGCGAACGATTGAGAAATCAAAGGTTCCCGGAGGCAAGCTAATCGCATGAAGCACGATGAGATTAATTCTCACGCCTTCCGGGCGCTGATTGAAATGCGGGCTTGGCAAAAAGGGAACGCGCGCCTCCATGTGCCCATTCTGCATGCTGGAAATGGCTTGACCAGCGTGATGGAGCTGACATGGTTGTATGCATGACTGGCATTGTTCTGGCCTTGGGAAGTGGAGGCGCACGCGGCATTGCTCACCTGGGCATCCTTCGGGTCCTGGAGCGGGAGGGCATCTCTATCCAAGCCGTCATTGGCAGCAGCATCGGCGCGCAGATCGGGGCGCTGTATGCATCCGGCATGCCCCTCCGGCAGTTGATCCGGCTTGCCTGTGATGTGGACTGGAAGACAACCATTCGCCTGTTCTTGCCGGAATTCGGGCGCAGCGGTCTGATTACCGACAAGGGGATCCGGGAGTTCCTTGAGCCACACCTGGGACATCTGAACATCGAACACATGGATATCGGCTATGCAGCCGTTGCAGCTGATCTGATCAGCGGGGAAGAGGTGCTGATTCGGCACGGCAACCTGCTTGAAGCCGTTCGGGCCAGCATAGCAGTCCCGGGACTGTTGAGGCCCTCCAGGATCAATGGCCAGTGGCTCGTGGATGGAGGTCTGGTCAACCCGGTACCCTTCGATCGTGCACGGGAACTGTTCGGCGGACCAGTCATCGGCGTCGCCGTTCACCCTGGAGCCATGAAATTCGAGAAACCTGAAGAAGAGGGGAAGGACTGGCGTGATCATCTGGAGGAACTGATCCGACAGTCCGTGGAGCGGCGATGGCCAACGTTACAACGCCTGCTTGATGAATGGGGTAGGGAAGAAGAGGAAGAATCCTGGCCGGGTATGGCCGTCGGGGGCATCTATAACCGCGCCATGGATATCAGCCGGGCCCAGCTCATGCGTTTGCGGGAAAAGATCTCCCCGCCGGATATGCTGATTGTGCCACCGGTCCAGGGCATAGGCATGCTCGAATTTTACAGGGGAGAAGAGGCGCTAAAGGCAGGAGAA
>RFGS01000032.1 GCA_003695905.1 Zetaproteobacteria bacterium
ACCCCTTCATCGTCAGTGGACGAAACGGAGTCCCTTGCCCGAACCCATCCATGCCGGATACCCCTCCTGCGCAGCAAGGCTGCATCCGAGTGCAGCTCTGGTTGGTCGACCCATTGCATCAGATGTTCCCCGCATCATCCAGGGTGGCATATTGAGCCGCAAACTCGGCCTTCAGCCTTTCCGCAGCTTGCATGTACGCTTCCCGATCGGGCCAGCTTGCCGCAGGGTCGAGCACATCTTCAGGGACATGCGGACAATGCTCAGGAACCTGCAAGCCGAACACGGGATCGGTCCTGCAGGGAACCTGTTCAAGACGTCCGCACAAGGCAGCATCAAGCAAGGCGCGGGTAATATCGATGTCCATGCGCTGTCCTGTTCCAAACCCCCCACCTGTCCATCCAGTATTGATCAGCCAGCAATCGGCGTTTGCTGTTCTCAACTTGTCACCAAGCATTCGGGCATAAACCATCGGATGCCGAGCCATAAACGGGGCGCCGAAACAGGGGGAGAACGTGACTTGTGGCTCCCTGACTCCCTCTTCAGTCCCGGCGATCTTGGCCGTGTAGCCCAGAAGAAAGTAGTACATAGCCTGTGCCGGCGTCAGCCGGGCAATGGGAGGGAGCACCCCGAAGGCGTCGGCTGTAAGCATGACGACATGACGTGGCTGCGGGGCCACGCCCGGATACACGGCCCCGGGTATGGCCTGAATCGCATAGGCCGCACGTGTGTTCTCCGTCAGCGAGGTGTCATCAAAATCCACACGCCTGGTCTCGATATCCATACAGACGTTTTCAAGAATCGTGCCGAATCGCTGCGTGGCCTGGAAAATGAGCGGCTCCTTCTCGGCGGAGAGGTGGGCCACCTTGGCATAACAACCGCCCTCGAAGTTGAAGATATCATGACTGCTCCAGCCATGCTCGTCATCTCCGATCAGGCGCCGCTTCGGATCGGATGAAAGCGTGGTCTTGCCCGTCCCGGAAAGACCGAAGAACACGGCGACATCACCGTTTTCGCCGATGTTGGCGGAGGCATGCATGGGCAGCACATCCTCGTCCGGCAACAGATAGTTCATAATTGTGAAGATGGACTTTTTGATCTCGCCCGCATAGGCCGTACCACCGATCAGCACGATACGTCGTGCAAGATGCAGCATGACGAAAGCCTCCGAATGAGTTCCGTCCTGACTGGGCAGAGCGCGAAAATGAGGTACGTGTAAAACAGTGAACGCCGGCTCCCCGCCGCTTAGCTGCCTGCCGAGATCAATGGGCCGCACAAACATCGTACGCGCAAAAAGGGCGTGCCAAGCGTCCTGCGTGATCACGCGCACATGTTTCTCAAACTGCGAGTCGGCGCCAACCAGACAGTCCTCGACATAGACCTCGCGCTCCTCAAGATAACGGCAAACCCGGCTCAACAAAGCATCGAAGCGATGCTCGGGGAAGGCTTGGTTGAAATCACCCCACCATACCTTATCTCGGTTGGCCGGTTCATCCACGATGAACTTGTCATGGACGGCGCGGCCGGTGAAATGTCCCGTGCGCACGACGAGCGCTCCCATGTGCGCGATATGCCCCTCGCGGTTGCGGATCGCATGCTCATACAGCCGCGGCGTCGGCAAATTCCAGTGAATGGCCTCAAGATTGCGCAGCCCCCAGGTTTTTAGCGCATCATGAATGGTGATCTGGGTTTGCATGGTCGTCCCCCGATGACTCGTTGATATCCTCAAGCCTGCCAGTTTTCCCTGGCGAATGAAGCCTGGAGTTTCTATCATGGACCGATGAACAGATGGATTGGGGTGATCTTGCTGATTTGTGCCCTGCTGAGCAGTGGATGTGTCGGCACGGTGGTGGGCACAGCTGTGGATGTCACGACAGCCGTCATCAAGGTTCCGTTCCAGGTGGGCGGGGCCATCATTGATGCCGCGAGTGGCGATGACGAAGAGTCGGAAGGATCCGACGACTGAACATAGAGCCGGGTTGCCTGTAGCTTGCATAATAGCTGCAGGCGGGACTATGCTTGAATTATGGTGTGGTTTGTCCGCCGCTCGGCTGTGGGGATACTCATCCCGGCGGTCATGTTGGCCTTTCTTCAGGGAATGGCCCGTGCCCAGCATCAGGCCTATTCACAGACGATTGCCGTGCTGCAGGAACTCTACGTCAAGGAGGTCAAGGCCCATCAACGCTATCGGCTTTTTTCTGAGGCTGCCCTCAGGGAAGAACATCCCAACATTGCCCATTTGTTTGCAGCCTTGGCCTATTCCGAATCCGTACATGCCAGGCAATTCCGGCGCATCCTGAACGAACTGCAGGCGCCTGTGCCCGAGGTCCCACTAGCGGACATTCGGGTCGGAACCACGCGGGAGAACCTGAAATACGCAACCGATGTGGAACTGGCTGAGATCGACAGGGAATATCCGGCCTACCTGGGACGCATCGAGGCCGAGCATCATGCGGAAGCGCAGAAGTACATCCGCTACGCATGGTCTGCTGAACGTCAACACCGTGATCTGATCAAACAGATTCAGAGTGGGACAGGCATGTTCTTTCGCCTGCTGATCAAGCGCTTCAAGGCCGAAAAGCATCGCTATTTCGTCAATCAGAACTGCGGCGCCACAGTTACTGAGTTACCAAAGGATCGTTGCCCGATTTGTCACAAACCTGTTAGTACCTATGTAGAAATTCCCCCGCCGGGGAAGCCCCATTAAACCTTGGCATCGGAATCGTTCATGGCCCATCGGCGAAGACGGTTGCGCATGCGCCTGACATGACTTCCGGCCCAGTAGGGTTTCATGCAGGTCGGACAATGCCAGCAAGCATCGGGATCGCGCACGATGTGCTCTGGCAACAACGAGGCCAACGGGCCTGGCCCCGGACACAGAGGGCAATTGCACAGTAAGCAACGACTGAACGGTCGATAAAGCCAGTCGATGCCGAGCTTCCGTTTCAGCTCCGCAGCCCAGGCTGCCATACCCTGCTCGCTGAGCAGCAGGACACGCCCTCTGGCCAGGCGTTGTCGAGCTAGATCACGATCTCGCGTGATCAGCAGCCGCTGCTCCTTTGCCGCCATTTCCAGTATCTGCCGATCAGCACTGCCCGGTTCGGCAATGGCCGTATCGTAGCCTGCGATCCTGAGCCATTTGCCCAGGCCCCGCAGCATCTCATCGCACATCAGCCGATATGCCGTGGCAACCCCCGGAGATGGGGACGCATTCCCCAGAACAGGCCCACGGCTGTGATGGCGCCCAAGGTATCGGCGAGCATATCCTTTTGCGCATCCCAGATATCCCCCTGGGATCCCAGGAAAGCCAGACCAGCCTCGCCACCCTCGACCACCGCATACCACCATTCGATCATTTCATAGGCGGCAGCCACGGCCATGATAGCCAGGATGCCAAACAGACTGGCCAGCACAGGGCCGCACAGATGGCGTCGCAGCAGCCACTCAATGATGGCAAAGGCATAGAACCCCACGGAAAAGTGCCCGATACGATCAAAATGGTTGCGTTCGAAACCAAATGCATGGCTGAACATGTCGAATGGAACACCGGCAAACGTGTAATGTCCGCCAATGGTATGCAAGAACAGCCAAACGGCCATGAGCGAGTAGGCCGCATTGCTGAAACGAAACCATGGATAGCTGATGACAAGTCCGACAAAAACGATGATCACAGGTATGGTTTCCGCCCACCAGACCTTTCGAGATACGGGGTCCACGCCCATGAGGAGAAAAAACACCAGAAAGCCGGCGGCCAGCCAGAAAGGATAGTGATCTCTCAGGATCTTGAAACACACCCTCATCTTTCAGACAGGCAAATACAGGCTCCGGGCACCGGCATGGCATCCTGGAGCTTGTTCATTATGTTCCCTGCCTGAGCCTCAAGGCCTTGAACACGTCCTCAGCATGAAACGATGAACGCACGAGGGGGCCGGAGGCGACCATGCCAAATCCCTTTCGTTCGGCTAGATACTTCAGCTCCTCGAATTCCTCGGGTGTCCAGTAACGGATGACCGGATGATGTTTCGCTGACGGTCGCAGGTATTGGCCGATGGTCAGGATATCAACATCAGCTTCACGAAGATCATCGAGCACCTGCAGCACTTCGTCCCGCTCCTCGCCAAGTCCGACCATAATGCCCGACTTGGTGACCACTCCGGGAGCAAGCTCCTTGGCCCGCTGCAGCAGGCGCAGGCTCGTAAAATAGCGTGCTCCAGGGCGAACAGAGCGATACAGCCGGGGAACCGTTTCCAGATTGTGATTGAAGATGTCCGGACCGGCCTCGATTAGTTTCTCCAAACACGAGGAAGGCTTGCGCTGGAAATCCGGGGTGAGCACCTCGATGGTGGTCTCGGGCAGACGAGCCTTCACGGCGCGAATCGTGGCCGCGTAATGTGAAGCTCCACCATCTGGGAGGTCATCGCGATCGACGGACGTGATGACCACATGCCTCAATCCCATCGACGCGGCTGCTTCGGCCAGATTTTCCGGCTCCCTGGGATCGACCGGATCGGGCCTGCCCGTTTCAACATCGCAGAACGCACAGGTGCGCGTGCAAACACGACCAAGGATCATGAACGTGGCCGAGCCATGCTTCCAGCATTCGCCAATGTTCGGACAGCTTGCCTCTTCACATACGGTATTCAGGTGCTTGTTGCGCATCAGCCGGAACAGTTCACGATATTCAGGGGAAAGCGGAGCCCTGACCTTCAGCCATTTTGGTTTGCCGGCCATGGGTTGACCCTGTTCCTTGCTCTGGATGGGAATCACGCGTCTGCTCATCCGCGCATGCTAGCCTGGACTTGGTCGAAAATCAGCAGTACGAACGGCCAGCCGCTTTCAGCCGCCGCTCAAGGCCGCCCCGCCCTGAACATAGCTGCAGGCCAGGACTGTATATCTGGCGGCCTTGCCCATGGCGACGAGCAACACGAACATCGACAAAGGACTGCGCAATAGACCTGCGACAAGGCATAGAGGATCGCCAATGACCGGAAGCCATGCCAACAGCAGTGCCGGTTGACCAAAACGTGCAAACCACCGCTCGGCATGGGCAATCCGTTCTTCGTTCATGCGCAGCCAGCGCCTGTGGGCAGCCGCATTGCCCAGACGGCCAAGCCCATAGGTGATTATGCTGCCGAGCGTGTTGCCAGCCGTCGCGATGATCACGAGTCTCCATGGTTCCCCGCCTTCATGCAGACGATAAAGCAGCAAAGCCTCGGAACCGCCGGGCATCAGAGTCGAGGATATCAGTGCCGAGAAGAAAAGCCCCCATTCCATGGCGAATCTCAGTCGTGCAGTTCATGCAATCTCTGCAGAACCGGACGAGGAACGAGCGAGGATACGTCCCCTCCCATACTGGCGATTTCACGGATGAACCGGGAAGAAACAAAAGTGTAATCCTCACGGGCCATGACAAACACGGTTTCGATCGATGCATCGAGCCGCCGGTTCATCGTGGCCATCTGGAATTCATATTCGAAATCAGAGGCTGCCCGCAATCCGCGCAGGATGGCACCGGCACCAAATTCATGGGCTAATTCCACCAGCAGGCCAGAAAAGGCCACGGCCTTGATGCGGGATTCGCCGGCAAAGGTTTCCTTGACCATATCCAGGCGCGTCTGCAGATCGAACAGGGGTCTCTTGGCCGTATTCTCGGCCACGCCAATGACGATGTGGTCCACCAATTTCAAGCCGCGCAACACGACATCGACATGTCCAAGTGTAATGGGATCGAAGGTGCCGGGATAAATCGCGATTCTGGTCATGCTTGACTCCTTTCCCCATGATCGGCCTGTTCCAGAAAATGCAGGCAGGTGTCGCCATAGCAACGACATTGCAGCTCATGCCATGATGCAGGCCAGCATGATTCAAACCGGGCCGAGGTCTCGATGACCAGCCGCCGGCAGCCAATGCCGTACTGCTCAAGCCAAACAGGTACGGACTTACCCTCATCGCTTGCATAGGGCGGATCAGCAAAGATCAAATCGAAATGGCTGTCGGCGATCCCGGGCAATCCATGGGGAATTCTTGCCTGAATGATTTGCCACCGTTCTTCTAGGCCCCATTGCCTGCAAAGCTGACGCATATGGCTGATACAGGCCCGGTGCCGTTCGATGCTGGCCACCCGTGCTGCCCCCCTGGACAGGGCCTCCAGAGCCATGATGCCACTTCCAGCATACAGGTCCAGCATGCGAAACCCATCGACGGCCCCCAGGATGTTGAACATGGCCTGGCGAACCTTGGAAGGCGTCGGCCTCAGGCCGGCCACGCTCAGAACGCGCACCCCGCGTCCCCGCAGCTCTCCGGCGGTTATGCGCATAAACGGATCAACGCTTGATCGGGCCGACTCGGATCACGTTCCAGTCATCAAACTTCAGCCAGCGCATGGCCTCTTGTCTAACCTGCTGGAGGGTTACGGCCCGGACATGCTCGCTCCAGGTTTGCAGGTAATCCAGGGGCAGTCCATAGAAGCCAATCATGGACATCAATGCGACTCGCTCCCGGTTGGAATCCATGCGCTGGGCAAAACTGCCCACGAGATGCATCTTGGCGGCATCAAGCATGCGCTGACTGATCCTTCCTGACGCAAACGTCTGCATAACCTGTCGCACAATGTGTTCTGCCTCGTCCGCCTGATCGGCACGTGTCTGCAACATGATCGTGAATGGTCCACTTACCGTCAGCGGAACAAAATAGGAATAGATCCCGTACACCAACCCCCGCTTTTCACGCACTTCTTCCATCAGGCGCGATCCAAAACCGCCTCCGCCCAACATATGATTCAGCACGAAGACCGGGAAAAAATCAGGCGCATTGCGCGCGGGTCCAAGGCGAACGAACTGGATCAGGGTCTGGGTGGTTGGCATGTCAAGGATGCTTTGCTGCCCTCTGACAGGCCGAGGGTTGGCGATGTCCTGCCGTCCGATGCTTGGCCTACCGGCCCAGGACCCGAGGTGCTGCCTGACCAGCCTGAGTAACTCGGGCATGGTGATGTCGCCGCTTACGGCAAGCACTGCGCCCTCGGGCTTGGCCTGCCGCCGGTAAATTGACTGCAGATCCGCCATGTTAATCCGTTGCAATGAATCGGGCGAACCTTCACTGCGGTGCCCATAGGGATGGTCCCCATACAGCATCCCATGAGCGGCCACGCTGGCCACGACACCGGGTTCCTCAAGCGCTTTTCTGGCTGCGAATATCGCATCTTGTCTGAGGATCGAGAAGCGCTTTTCATTCCAGCCGGGATGAAGCAGCGCCTCGGACAGAGCGCCCATGCCCTCATTCAGGGACTCCCGCAACACGGTCAACGAGATATGCATCGCATCCTTGTCCACATCGCTTCCCAGACGCAAGGCATGCTGATCGAGAAACCCAGCCCAGGCATCATGCTCGTGTCGAGCCGTATGATCGGTCAGCATGGCAGCCAGCAGGGCCGCAGCACCACCCTTGAGCGGCGGATCGAAACGACTGCCGGCAGGCAGCGTGAGTTGCATGGCAACCATGGGGACATCATGAGCCTCCATCAACAGCACGTTCATCCCGTTGGCAAGGGTGGCCTGCTGAATCGGTGGAATGGCCCAGGCCGAGAAAGGAACTAGCACCACGGCCAGGCAAGCCAGCACCAACCTCATGCTCCACCTCCCCTGTGTGTTTTCGGTTGCAACACGCCGGTTGTTGCGCGATCTGCCCGGATCCATTGGTGAATGACCTCGCGCACATCAGACGATGTCACCTTGCGGACAGCATCCAGCCAGGCATCGCGATGTTCTGCTCCAATGCCCACGACTTCCATGCGACCGATCTCCTTGGCACGAAGGTAAAGCGAATCCTGGGCAAAGACTTCGTCGGCGATGATGCTACGCTTGGCGGCTTCCAGTACGGCCGGGCCGATGTCATGCGAAGCAAGCTGCCCAATGAGTCGCCAAAACCCTGCCTCGAAATGCTCGGCGGACTGCTTGGGTCCCAACATCCCATAGGCAAACCATAGATCGATACCCATACCAAATGGGTCGTAACCGGCAGAAGTCTGGAAGGCAAGCCGTTCGCGATCGACCAGCTCCCGCTGCAAACGTGCGCCATAGCCGCCAGCCAGAATCTGTGTGGCAACGGCAAGTGCTGCCACCTCGCGGTCATTTTTCCCGGGCTGCCACACTGGAACAGGCATGGTGATCGCGACCATCGGCAGCTGGGCCGGCAGCCGAACAAGCAACCGCTTCGGTCCCAAGGGCTCAGGTTCCACCGGCGTGAATCGCGGAGGTGCTTGCCGCGGTTTCAGGCGCCCGAACGTACGGCCGACAACCGCTCTCACATGCTCAAAATCCACATCTCCGACGATGACGACGATGACGTTTTCTGGCACGTAATGTGCCTTGTAGAAGGCGCGCACGTCTTCGATGGTCAAGTGCTTCAGATCCTGCATCCATCCAATGACCGGATTGCGATACGGATGCAGGCGCAAAGCCGTCGCGGAGAGTTCCTCGAAGAGGCGGCTGTTTGGATCATCTTCGGTGCGCATGCGCCGCTCTTCCTGGATGACTCGAATTTCCTTGGCAAACTCCTGGGCATCCAGGCGCAGATGGGCAAAACGCTCCGCCTCCATGCTCAACACCTCATCGACACGTGATGCAGGGATGGTTTCGAAATAAGCCGTATAGTCGTGGGTCGTGAAGGCATTGTCGTTACCGCCGATGGCTGCAATGCGCTTCGAGAATTCCCCGGGACCGAGCTTGCGCGAGCCTTTGAACATCATATGCTCAAAAACATGAGCCAGTCCGGTTTTGCCCGGCTGCTCATCCCGCCCCCCGACCTTCAGCCAAACTTGGACCATGGCCACGGGCGCCTCGTGGCTTTCATCCACGACGAGCTTGACCCCGTTGGGAAAGTGGGCGCTTTTCAGATGGGATGCCGCCCATGCCGCACTGCTGGTCATGAGGGAGCAAACAAGAGCCAAGAACAGCAATGTTCGATGCATGAAACCTCCAAGCCCTCAATCTTGCGTTGATGGGGGGGATGCGTAGCGTTCCGCTTCTTGAATCAAATTGCAAGGCAGGTGGTCTTTCGATGAAGATTGAGCGGGCTCTGATCAGTGTTTCGGATAAGTCGGGCATCGAGGAATTTGCCCGTGCGCTTGTCGAGCGCGGCGTAGAGATCCTTTCCACCGGAGGTACGGCACGATTGTTGCGCAAGGCAGGCCTGAAGGTCAGGGAAGTCTCGGATTACACGGGTTTCCCGGAAATCATGGATGGGCGCGTGAAAACACTGAATCCCAAAGTGCATGGGGGCATTCTGGCCCGCCGCGACCATGCGGAAGACCGCAAGGCAATGCAAACCCACGGCATTCAGCCCATCGATCTGGTATGTGTGAACCTTTATCCGTTCCGGGAGGCCGTAGGCAGGCAAGGATGTACCATCGATGAAGCGATTGAGAACATCGACATCGGCGGGCCGTGCATGGTGCGTGCCGCGGCGAAAAATCATCGGTTTGTGACCATCGTCGTGGACCCGACGGATTATGGGATGGTCCTCGAATCCCTGGATGCCGGAACGCTGGATGAGGGCAAGCGCCGGGCTCTGGCCATCAAGGCCTTTGCCCATACGGCAGCCTATGACGGTGCCATAGCCCATTACTTCTCCTCGCTCAATGCAGATGGTACGCAGCGCGCATTTCCGGACATTCTCTCGCGCCAGTTCATCAAAACCCGTCATGAGCTCCGGTATGGGGAGAACCCCCACCAGAAGGCCGCCTTTTATGCCGACCCGGAAGATGTCGGTGTATCAATGGCCGATTGCCAGATTCTGCAGGGCAAGACCATTTCATACAACAACATCGCCGATGCCGATGCTGCGTTTGCCTGCGTGCGGGATTTCGATGAATCGGCCGTCGTTATCGTCAAGCATGCCAACCCTTGCGGCGTTGCACTCGGCGAGGATCAAGCCGATGCCTATACCCGTGCGCGTGCCGCCGATGCTGTATCCGCCTTTGGAGGCATTGCTGCTTTCAATCGACCGGTAACCGGCGCGACAGCCAGACTCATTGGCGAAACGTTCATGGAGGTCATCATTGCTCCCGGCTTTGATGATGAAGCCCTTGAAATCCTGGCAGCCAAGAAGAATCTGCGATTGTTGCTCGCGCCTTCGGCAGAGCCGGTTGCTGGCGGCTGGGATTTCAAGCGAGTTTCAGGTGGCCTGCTGGTTCAGGAAAGGGATGCCCACAGACTTGACCCGGGTGACTGCCGCATCGTAACCAAACGCCAGCCCAGCAAGGACGAATGGCGGGACATGCTGTTTGCCTGGACCGTGGCCAAGCATGTGAAATCGAATGCTATCGTGTTTGCCAAGGATGGGGTCACGCTGGGCGTTGGTGCAGGACAGATGAATCGCGTGAACTCCACGCGCATCGCCGCTCAACATGGCGGTGAGGCCATTCGCGGCTCGGCAGTTGCGTCCGATGCCTTTTTCCCTTTCCGCGACGGTGTCGATGCGCTGGCCGAAGCCGGAGCGACGGCTGTAATCCAGCCGGGCGGCTCGATTCGCGACGAGGAGGTCATCGCTGCCGCCGACGAACATGACCTGGCCATGGTGTTCACCGGTGTGCGCCATTTCCGGCACTGACCCCATGAAATGTGCTCATGGCTGATTACGATCTGCTGATCGTCGGATCCGGCCCGGCGGGGCAACATGCGGCACTGCATGCGGCAAGACTTGACTGCGTGTCGGCATCATCGAGCGCAAACCCAGAATTGGTGAGGTGGTGTTGCCAAGGGCTCCTTCTCCAGCTGGTCGAAGGTCGTGAGGGTGCGAACGAAGTAAGATAATTTGCGATCCGTCAGCGTTTCATCCTTCTTTTCGGAAATGAAAAAAGGCGGCTCTTCCAGGCCGCCTTCCATGGCAATGTGAGGCTTATCAGCCAAACACCGGAAAATGAGCACTGGATGCCATGAAGAACAGCATCGGAATCGACAGAATGGTGTTCGTCCGGCTGGCGATCAATGCCTTCTTGCCTGCAGCCGCCTTCTCCTCAGCCGTGGCCTCGACGATGCCGATGACCTTTTGCTGATTGGGCCAGATGACAAAGAAAACATTGGCCCACATGATCAGGCCGAATGTGGCACCAATCATGATATCGACGCTGATGGCCGATGCTCCTCCACTCTTCCAAAGACCTGCCAGAAGCAGCAGGCCAAAGATCACCGTTGCCAAAGCAGCCCAACGAAACCAAAACAGGGCCCTGCGCACAATACTGCCCTCTTTGAACAGCTCGGCTTTGGTCTCGGCAGAGACTTTTCCAAGCGCGGGGACCTGCACAAAATTGAAATAGTAAAGCAAGCCGATCCAGGTGATGCCAGCAAGGAAATGTCCCCATCGCGCGACAGCCCCAAGAACCTGATCCGCATCCAGCCCGCCACCACTGGCCGTGGCAATGCCGATCAATATGAAGGCCAGCACAAAACCTGCAATAATGGCCATTTTGTGATCCGTAAATATAATCATCATATCCTCCAATGATTTCGTGCTTTCATCGAAATCAGGCGAATGCTATCGTCAGTTGCCCGAATTAACCGCCCATGCAAATTATGGGTTTGCAATAACGTGGAGTATCCTATGGGGCTGAAACGAGCATCTTTCAAGGGCAGAGCTGTCCCCGGGACATTGAAACTTGGCATTTCCGGCGCCGTCGTTTGTGCTCTGTTGCTGTTCTCGCCGCTACTGACAGAAATCCTCGGCAAGCTGGGCTGGCCGATGCTGCTGGCCTATGGAGAGGAACTTGTCGTCTTGTTGGGGATGGGATCATTGCTGCTGACCGCGCATGGATGGGTGCAATGGTGGAAAGACTGATGCAAAATCCCGGTTTGTCGTCCATGCACTGAGCCATGAACGGCACGAGCATCCACAGGAGAGCACCGATTGGATACAAGAACAAGGATTCACTGGCGCCCAAACAAGCGAGATTTTCTTTTCCTGGGCATCATAGCCGTCGTCATCACGCTGCTCGTACTGGGCACCAAGGAACGAACGACCAAGCCCGTCCCCAATGACGACGTGCATATCAACAGCACCACACGTGCAGCCTGCATGACATGCCATGGCGAGCAGGGCATTCGCCCCCAGCCGCCGGGACATACGAAGGCTGATCAGTGCTTTCAGTGCCACCGGCAGCCTGCTGACTGGCGAGGAGCCTCAAAGTGAAGCAGATCGGCATCACGGCCAAGCCGAATGATTCCCATGCGGCCGCCCTGGCTGGCGAGCTCAGGACCTGGCTGAAGAAACGCGACTGCGTGGCATGGATGGATAAGGCCCTTGCCCCGAATGCTTCCGACAGCATGAGCCTGGAAGTCATGCCACAGCATGTTGAATTGATGGTCGTGCTGGGAGGAGACGGAACCTTGCTGCACACTGCTCGGCATTTCATCGGCAGCCAAGTACCGATTCTTGGCATCAATCTCGGACGGCTGGGCTTCCTGACCGATACACCCGTGGGCAGCATGTTTGATGTCATGAATGACATTCTGACCGGACATTACAAAACAAAGCAGTACTTTTCCCTGCACGCCGAAGCATGGCGCGACGGACGCTGCATCAACAGCGGCTGGGCCATCAATGACGTCGTCATTCAGCGCGGGGCACACCCGCGCATGATCGAATTCGAGATGATGATTCGCGACCAGTTCGTCTTCCGCATGCGGGGCGACGGCCTGATCCTTGCAACACCAGCGGGATCCACGGCCTATGCCCTTTCGGCCGGCGGCGCCATCATCCATCCGGAGGTAGAAGCCATCGGTGTGGTTCCCATTTGCCCCCACACGCTCTCCAACCGGCCCATCGTCGTCCCTGCGACAGATTGCATCGAACTGCAACTTGTCGGCGTTCCTGGCACGGCTGCTTTGAATCTCGATGGGCAGGAGCATATGGAACTGGATGAAGGCGACCGTATCTGCGTGCGCAAAGGGCCGCTCGTTTCGCTGATCTATCTGCCCCAAAGACATTATTTCGAGGTGTTGCGCACCAAGCTGCACTGGGCCGGGCATCTCGAGGTCAGATAAGCAGCATGCTTGTTTCGCTGCATATACGCCAGTTTGCACTGATGGAATCTGTGGACCTGGAGCTCGGTACCGGCATGACGGTCTTCACAGGCGAGACCGGTGCTGGCAAGTCTATTTTGGTGGATGCCCTTGGCGCTGTCTTCGGCACAAGAGCCAGTGCCGATTGGGTGCGCCACGGTGCGGACAAAGCGGAAATCATGGCCATATGGGAAGGACAAAACGAGGATGTCGCCCGGCTTCTGGAAGCCCATGACCTGGATATGGAAGACCAACTCATCCTGCGGCGAATCATCCGT
>RFGS01000033.1 GCA_003695905.1 Zetaproteobacteria bacterium
AATCACCAGGATTTGGCGTATCCCGCTCAACATCAGCGTGGAAAGCGGATAATAGATCATCGGCTTGTCATACACCGGCATCAGTTGCTTGCTGACAACCTGCGTCAACGGATAAAGGCGCGTGCCCGAACCGCCGGCCAGGATGATGCCCTTCACGAAGCGATGATCCCCCGATAGCTCAGATAATCCATAACCCTATCCACACTGGCTTCCAATGGAAGGTTCGCCGTATCCACTTCCAGCTCGGGATGCTCGGGTGGTTCATAGGGGGAGGAAATGCCGGTGAAGGCAGGAATCTCTCCAGAACGTGCGCGTTTGTACAAGCCTTTCACATCCCTTGATTCGCATACCTCCAGCGGAGCACTGCAGAAGATCTCGACGAAATCCTCGCCCAGCAGCGACCTTGCACGCTCGCGATCACTGCGAAACGGGGAAATGAACGCGGTCAGCGTGATGATGCCGGCCTGCACGAAAAGGCCGGCGACCTCCGCCACCCGGCGAATGTTCTCCACCCGGCCCGCGTCGGAAAAATCGAGATCTGCACAAAGGCCGTGACGCACATTGTCCCCATCAATGACAAAGGTATGCGCGCCCTGTTCATACAGGCGCGCTTCCACGGCGTGAGCAAGCGTCGACTTGCCCGATCCGGAAAGACCGGTAAACCATAGGACAATACCCTTGTGTCCGTTCAACTTTTCGCGCATGTCCCGGGTCACCTCGCCATGATGCCAGACCACGTTCGGGCTTTTCATCGGCACATCCTTCACCTTTCTTTCCTCCCGTAATAGTCCCGAAACCATTCGACAAAACGCACCAATCCCTCCTCAATGGTGGTTTTGGGCTCGAAGCCGAAATCCCTTCGGATCCGTGTCAGATCGGCATGGGTACAAGGCACATCGCCGGGCTGCATCGGCGCCATCTCCCTGATGGCCTTCCGACCGAGCACCTGCTCGAGAACATGCACGAAATGCTCAAGTTTCTCCGGCCGGTCATTGCCGATATTGTAGATACAAAACCGCTTGCCCGATTCATCCGCCTCGGGGGCATGTTCCATGACACGCATCACGCCTTCAACAATATCATCGATGTAGGTGAAATCACGATACATTTGACCATGGTTGAACAGACGGATCGGCTCCCCGTTCAAGATGTTTCGTGTAAAGCTGAAATAGGCCATGTCCGGCCTTCCCCATGGACCATAAACCGTAAAGAATCGCAATCCAGTGATGGGGATGCCGTAAAGGTGGGCATAGCTGTGGGCCATGAGCTCATTGGCCTTCTTGGTCGCCGCATAAAGGGAAATCGGCTGATCCACGCAGTCATCCTCTCGGTACGGCAGCTTGGTGCTGCCCCCATAAACGGAACTGGACGAAGCAAAAACCAGATGCCTGGGTTCAATCTCCCGGCATCCCTCTAGAACATTCAGAAAACCGACCAGATTTGCATCGGCATAAGCATGTGGCTGTTCCAGCGAATAACGGACTCCCGCCTGAGCCGCCAGATGCAGGACACAATCCGGCCGAACTCGTTCGAACAGTTCCGCCACAGCGGCACGATGCGCAAGATCCAGCCGCTCGAACGAAAAGGCATCGTATGCCTGCAGCCGTGCCAGCCTGTCCCGCTTGAGCTGGACATCATAATAGTCATTGAGACTGTCAACGCCCACCACATGGCACCCGCGTTCCAGCAGGGCCAACCCCGCATGCATGCCGATGAAGCCGGCAGCTCCCGTCAGGAGAACGATCTCGCTCATGCCTTTTTCCAGACGGTACCCGAAGGCGTATCCTCAAGAAGAATCCCGCGCTTACGCAACTGTTCCCGAATGGCATCGGCGCGCTCATAGTCACGCGCCTTTCTTGCCTGCAGGCGCTCGTCGATCATGCGCTGAATGAATGCTGCATCAACATCGTCCACGCCGAACCAGGCATCCACGGTTTGTCTTGCAATGCCAAGCACCTCGCTCATCGCAACCAAGGCTTGAAGGGCATCCTTGGGATATCTGCCCTGGTCCAGAGCCCTATTGATCAGGCGCACATGCTCAAAGACCACGCCAAGGGCTTCAGGCGTGTTGAAATCATCATTCATGGCCTGAACGAAGGCTTCCGGAAGATCCCCGGCAGCCTCCCATTCGAGTCCCACCTGGGCAGCTCGTCGCTTGAGTTCATAGAGGCGATCGAGCGCAGCCTTGGCCCCATGCATTGCCTGATCCGAGAATTCGAGAGGTGAACGATAATGGGTCTCCAGCATTAACATGCGCAACACCTCGGCAGGGAACTTGTCCAACACCTCACGGATCGTAAAAAAGTTGCCAAGGGATTTTGACATCTTCTCGGTATTGATGTTGACGAAACCGTTGTGCATCCAGTAACGGGCAAATCTACCGTGATTGGCGCAAACGGCCTGGGCGATCTCGTTTTCATGGTGGGGAAATTTCAGATCCATGCCGCCACCATGGATGTCAAATGTCTCGCCCAGGTGCGCACAGCTCATTGCGGAGCATTCGATGTGCCAACCAGGCCGTCCCCTTCCCCAAGGCGAATCCCATGCCGGCTCACCTGGCTTGGCCATCTTCCAGAGCACGAAATCCAGGGGATCGCGCTTGCCCTCATCCACAGCAACGCGGCTGCCCGCCTCCAGTTCATCAATGTTCTTGCCAGAAAGCCGTCCGTAATGCTCAAACTTGCGCACGCTGAACAGAATGTCGCCGCTTGCGCCCCGGTAGGCATATCCCTGAGCCATCAGGGCCTGAATCATCTCGATCATGTCCTGCATGTGCTCCGTTGCCCTTGGCTCATGCGTCGGACGAAGGCAACCCAGTGCATCGGCATCCTCATGGAAGGCGCCGATCATCTCGTCGGTCAGTTGCTCGATGGATATGCCCCGCTCAGCGGCACGCCGGATGATCTTGTCATCGACATCCGTGAAATTGCGCACATAGCGCACCTCATAGCCCAATCTCCTGAGCCAGCGGTAGACGATGTCAAAAACCACCATGACGCGCGCATGGCCGACATGGGAATAATCATAAACCGTCACCCCGCAGACATACATACCTACCCTGCCTGGCACGAGGGGTTCAAAGTCCCGTTTGCATCGCGTAAGGCTGTCAAAAATCTGCAGGCTCATGATTCCAGCACCTCCATGATGGTGCGCATTCTGTCGCGTACACCTTCGTATCCCAGATAATCGACCACGGCGCGCATCTCCGGTCCAGCCAACGCACCCGTCAGCGCCACGCGCAGTGGCAGAAACAGATCCCTCCCCTTGAGTCCAGTCTGCCCGCCAAGCCGCGAGGTCCATGTGCGCCAGTCCGATGCCTTGGGATCTTCCTCCCAGAGGCTGACCGCGGTTCGATAAAAGCCGACACCGGCTTGCCTGGCCACATCCATGGCCTCTCTGGACAACGAGGCATGGGGGTCAAGCAGCCGCCGATACTTGAGCGCATCCTCGAAACGCTCGAGATTCGCCTGAATCAGGCGGACAAACTCAGCGTCAGCCTGCGGCAGTCGTTCCCTGATAGCGGGCAGCAGGGTTTCAGGTTCTGATTCATGAATCAGACGCGCATGCCATCGCCACATACGCTCCGGATCCCAGCGCACAGCGGAGGTGGAAAGGCGCCGGATGTCAAACGACCGGATCAAGGTTTGAAGATCCAGGTCATCCGGCATGTTCGGATGCCCCAGGCGCGCCATGGCCTGAACAAGCGCCATGGGCAGCAATCCCTGTTCACGCAATTCCCGGACACTTGTTCCCCCCGTGCGCTTGGACAATTTGGCGCCATCCGCCCCAAGCAGAAGGCCGTGGTGCACATACACAGGCGGCATGTGCCCAAGCTCATGCAGCATCAGCACCTGATAGGCGGAATTGGTCAGATGATCATCGCCACGGAGCACATGGGTGATGCCATCCAGCGCATCATCCAGGGCATTGGGCAACAAAAAGGTGAAACGGCCGTCTGAACGCACCAACACCGGATCATCGAGATCTGAACGTTCAAAACAGACCCTGTCGCGCAGCAGATCACAAAGTTCAACCTTTCCCTGCGTATCACGCGCAGCCAGCCGCCAAACAAAGGGCTCCCCCTCCATGGCCCGCGATTCGGCCTCATGCCTGGCCAAATGTCTGCAACGCCCTACATAGCGGGGAGGCAACCCTCGAGAAGCAGCCAGTTTGCGATCGAGTTCGAGTTGACGCTCACTGCAAAAACAGCGATAGGCATGACCTTGCTCCGCAAGCCTGCACAACGCCTGCTGGTGAATCGCACTGCGTTCCGATTGATGACCGGGCTTGCCATCCCAATGCAGGCCAAGCCAGTCCAAATCCTCCATGATGGCCCGTTCATACAATTCCGACGAACGGCTCCTGTCCGTATCCTCAAACCTGAGCAGAAAGCGTCCCGATTGCTGGCGGGCAAACAGCCAGTTGAGCAAGGCGGTTCGGACATTGCCCAAGTGCAGGAAGCCTGTCGGTGAAGGCGCAAAGCGTGTGACCACTTGTCCATTCGTCATTGTTCTGCCCCCTCGCGAGAATCGCCAGCTTGCTCCTTGCCATCATCGGGCAGAATCAACATGTATTCATCAGGATGGACATAGCCAAGCTCTCGATGCACGAGTTCCTCGAGGGCTTCCGGGTCATGTCGCAGCCGTAGAATCTCACTGGCCAGTTTCTGGCGCTGAGCCTTCATGTCCCGCAACTGTTGCTGCAAAGCCTGAAGCTGTCGAACCTCATCCCGATAAACGAGCCAGCCATGCTCAGAAAACACGAAATCCCATAACATGAAACCCAGCAGCACCAGCCCGAGCAGACGAAAAAGCCAGCGGCCCAGGCCCTTCAGGGCTTATTCTCCCAGTGGAAAGGCATCCCAGCCTGCATACTTGGCACTCTTGCCCAGCTCCTCTTCAATGCGCAGGAGCTGGTTGTACTTGGCCATGCGGTCGGAACGCGAGGCCGAACCGGACTTGATCTGACCACATTCCATACCAACAGCGAGATCCGCAATCGTGTAATCCTCAGTCTCTCCGGAACGATGGCTCATCATCGTGGCATAACCGTGCTTGTGGGCCAGCTCCACAGCCTCCCTGGTTTCCGTCAGCGTCCCGATTTGGTTCACCTTTACCAGCAGGGCATTGGCTATCCCCTTGGCGATGCCTTCCCTGAGGATTGTCGGATTGGTCACAAACAAGTCATCCCCAACCAATTGAACCTTCCGCCCAAGCCGATCGGTCAGCTCCTTCCAGCCATCCCAGTCATCCTCGGCAAGGCCATCCTCGACCGAGACAATGGGATACTGCTGGCACAGCCGCTCAATCCAATCGATCATGCCGCTGGAATCAAGCTCTCGGCCCTCGCCTGCCAACACATACTTCCCGTCACGGTAAAACTCGCTGGCCGCAATATCCATGCAAAGAACCACATCCTTGCCTGCTTTAAGGCCGGCGATGCCGATGGCCTCCATGATCTGCTCAAGACCGGCCTCATTCGAATCGAGACTGGGCGCAAAACCTCCCTCATCACCAACGGCAATGCTGTAGCCCTTGCTCTGGAGCACATCCTTGAGCGCATGGAAAACTGCTACACCCCATTCCAGCGCTTCGCAAAACGAAGCCGCACCAACAGGTGCGATCATGTACTCCTGCACATCCATGTTATTGTCGGCATGAGCACCGCCATTGATCACATTCATGCAGGGCACAGGCAACAGGTGGGCACCCACACCACCAATATAGCGATACAGCGGCTGATGGGTCTCGCGGGCACCTGCCTTGGCAACCGCCAAGGATACGGCAAGCAACGCATTGGCACCCAGCCGAGACTTGTTCGGCGTCCCATCAAGCTCGATCAGCCTGCGGTCCAGCTCGATCTGCTTGAGACCATCCATGCCCAGAATGGCCTCGCGAATCTCTCCGTTCACGTTGGCCACGGCGTTGCGGACACCACGTCCATACACGCGCGAGCCACCATCGCGCAGTTCGACAGCCTCTCGGGCTCCAGTGGATGCACCGCTTGGAACGGATGCCCGACCAAACGCACGACTGGCCAGACGCACATCGACCTCTACGGTCGGATTACCACGAGAATCAAAAATCTCGCGTCCATGTACATAAACGATCTCACTCACTGATTCCACTCCCAGCCAGCCTCATTGCCGGCCTCATTCTAAATTCATCATGCATCCAAAATGGAAGCGAAGGAAACACCGAACCATCGATGGATGCAAGCCCCGACTACATCGCGGACTTGGCAATCGCGTCCAGCCTCCTCAGGTGCTGCAGTAGTGTGGACAGATCATCCAAAGCCAGGGAATTCGGCCCATCGGACTTCGCATGATCCGGATCCGGATGAACCTCCATGAACAACGCGGCCACGCCCACGGCCACGGCCGCTCTGGCAAGACCGGGAACAAACTCGCGATTGCCTCCCGTTGCCCCGCCCAAGCCTCCCGGCTGCTGCACGGAATGCGTCGCATCATACACAACAGGCGCTCCGAACTCACGCATGACCATCAAAGAGCGCATATCGGAAACTAGATTGTTGTACCCGAAGCAAGCGCCCCGTTCACACAACATGATCTGCGTATTGCCCACACCCTGTGCCTTGGCCAGCACATGCTTCATGTCCCAGGGGGCAAGAAACTGCCCCTTCTTGATGTTGACAGGTCTGCCCGTACGGGCCACAGCCTCAATGAAATCGGTCTGTCGACAGAGAAACGCAGGGGTTTGCAGCACATCGCAAACCTCGGCAACAGGCTCGGCCTGTTCAGGAAGATGCACATCGGTGATAACCGGCAGTCCAAGCTCATCCTTGACACGCTGCAGAATGCGCAGCCCCTCATCCAAGCCCGGACCGCGGAAGCTATCGCTGCTTGTCCTGTTGGCCTTGTCAAAACTCGATTTGAAGATCAACGGTATTTCGTTTCGGCGCGCAATGGCAGCGATGTCCTCTGCCACACGCAGCGTGAAATCCTCACCCTCGATCACACAAGGCCCCGCCATCAAAACCAGTGGCAGATCGTTGCCGATGCGAAGATCACCAACCTGAACGTGCATGTTCACTTGTGTGTTTCCATGTACTGTTTGGCCGCTCTGATAAAATCAGCAAACAGGGGATGCGGCGCATAGGGTCGTGAAAGGAATTCGGGATGGAACTGGCAAGCGACAAACCACGGATGATCCGTGACTTCGATGATTTCCACCAACGACCCATCGGGCAGCGTTCCCGCAACCACCAGGCCGGCCTGCTCGAGCCGTTCTCGGTAGGTATTATTGAATTCATAGCGATGACGATGGCGCTCACGAATGTCGAGACGCCCGTAGGCCCGGGCCGCCTTCGTACCCTCCTTCAACCGGCAGGGATAGGCGCCCAGCCGCATGGTTCCGCCAAGATCATCATCCGTGCTGCGCTGAATCCGCTTGCCTTCCTGCTCCCATTCCGTCAGCAGGGCAATGACCGGATGCTCGGCACGCTCATTGAACTCCGAACTACTTGCATGCTTGAGTCCAGCCACGTTCCTGGCGAACTCCACAACCGCCAATTGCATGCCCAGACAAATGCCGAGAAAGGGGATCTTGCGTTCGCGGGCATGCCTGATCGCCTCGATCTTGCCTTCGGTCCCCCGCTCACCGAAGCCGCCCGGCACAAGAATGGCATCCGCCTGCTCCAGCACACCTGTTCCCTGGCGCTCGATCGACTCGGCATCGATATAATCGATGCTCACCTTGACATCATTGGCCATGCCACCGTGAACAAGCGCCTCATTGACCGATTTGTATGCATCCACCAGCTCGACATACTTGCCGACCATGGCCACGCGCACATGCTCGGACGGACGGGTGATCTTCTGACAGATTTCTTCCCATACCGAAAGATCCGGCTCCCGGTCCTCGATACCGAAATGGCGCAGAATGACGGTTCCCAACCGGCCTTCACGCAGTGTCAGCGGAACCCGGTAGATCGTGTCCACATCCGGTGCGTCAATGACCGCATCGCGCGGAACATTACAGAACAGCGCGATCTTGTCCTTCTGCGCCTGCGGAATGGGCCGTTCTGACCGGCAAAGGAGAACATCGGGTTGGATGCCGATTTCACGCAGCTTTTGGACCGAATGCTGCGTGGGCTTGGACTTGATCTCACCAGCGGAAGCAATATAGGGCA
>RFGS01000034.1 GCA_003695905.1 Zetaproteobacteria bacterium
AAAAACCGGCAGTCCGTCCCGGGCGACGCGATGGATGATCTTGCCCCACACGACTGGAGCATCGGGTTTGGGCAGGGAGACGATGGTCACCCCTCTGTCGTCCTCCGCAATCAGCTGATGATCATAATCATCCACCAGAGACTCCATCTTGACGAGATCATCGTTGGTGAAGTCCGAGCCCATCCACGATGAAAGCATCATCGAGGGGGGAATACGGATGTCGCGCTCCAGTTTCGGCATGTACATCCAGAGGTTGCCACCATCCTTCAACCAACCCACGCCCTTTTCCTTGCGGGGCTCCAGGATACGGATCAGGAAGCGCCTGTGCTTGCGATCATCCCAAGCATCGAATCTTAAGGTCCGCCGCCATTCGGGCGTCACAATGGTCATGGTATAGCGCGCCGTGCTTGTTTCAGCCCGCAGCAGATCCTGCACGTTGGCAATGATCTCCCGGGCGCTCAGCGACTCCCCCCCCTCGACTGGAAGCGGCTGACCGAAAAGAAGCAGACACATCATCATGGTTAGCAAGCGCATAGCTCAAGCCTAGCAAGAGCACCCGACGGCGAACAGACGCGGTTTTCCATTCATCCTTCTTCGGCTATACTTCATAGGTGATGAGGGGATGGCAGGAAACGATCATCGGCGCATGGCTGTTGCTTGCCGCCATGGGTACTACAGGCCTACCGATGACGTGCTCTGCAGAAGAAACCATCATCCAGTCCATCCGTATCATCGGCCTGGAACGAACCCGAGAACGGGTCGTTCTGCGTCAGCTTCCCTTTGCTGCAGGTGATGTCTGGCGTGAAGACTTTGCCGAAACCGGAGAGCGTTGGCTACGCAATCTCGGTCTGTTCAGCGAGGTGCACATCACGCCCCCCGATGCATCCGGAGTGGTCGTCGTTCAAGTCCACGAGCGCTGGTCATTATGGATTCTTCCGCAATTGAGCAGACGCGACAATGGCGCCTCCTCGGCTGGACTCGCGCTGGACGAATACAACCTCTGGGGGCTCAACCACCACCTGCGCCTGGCGTACAAGAAGGACACCGGCAAAAACTTCAGTTCCATCAACGGCACCTCCTATGAAGCAGGCTATGACTGGGCACGCATACTTGATTCCAAACTGAGTCTGCACCTGAGTGTCGGACGGGGAAAATCCATTTTTGATTCCTACAACGCCGGGCTGCTTGTCGCGGAATACTTGCAACACCGCAATCAGCTCGCCGTGCTTTTCGACTATGCCCTGGGCCCCGTGCCGGGCGAAGGTTGGGGCATCAGCTTAGGCTATGCGCTCGATCATCTGCGCTATCAGCTCCTGAGCGGGCCTGCCCAACCCGATGTGCTCCCCAGCAGACGACACCAAATCCTTGCCGGCATCAATTACCGTCAAATCGATGACCGGATCACCTGGATCTCGGGTACGGCCTTCGACTATCAATTGAGCATCGCGCACAGCACCCTTGGTTCGACGCTGAACGTTTACCGTCAAACTGGCTCACTGCGCGCCTATCTTCCCCTCTTCGGCCACAACACGCTCAACCTCCGCTTAAATGCCGGCGTCGCTACTGGAGACGTGCTTCGCGACGGTCTGTTCGATCTGGGCAACCGCAACGGCATTCGTGGCTACTTCCCCGGCGAGGTTCAGACGAAATCCTATGCTCTGGGAACGATCGAAGGGCGCTTCCTTCTGCGCCCGGACAGCAATGTACAGTGGGTGGCCTTCAGTGATGTCGGCTATCTGCCCAACGGGCGACTCGCCGTCAAACAAAAGAGATGGTTCATCGGCGCAGGCACAGGACTGCGCTGGACACTTCGTTGGCTGGTTCGAGGCACACTCCGCGCGGACGCGGCCTATGGCCTGGTGACTCGCCGCTGGCGCTTCTACCTCGGAACCGGACAGGCGTTCTGAACCCGGGCATGTTGCTGATCCTTGGCTGTGGCTATGTCGGCGAACACTTAGCCCTGGCCATGATCCGTCAGGGATGGAAGGTCGCCGCTACCTGCCGATCAGAAATCCGAGCAGAAAACTTAAGGCGCCTGGGTATCGAAGCTCATTGCACGGTGCACCCCGAGAAACTGCCTTTCTGCCTGCTTGAACAGACGGAAGCCATCCTGGACTCAATCCCCCCGGCGAAAGAAGATGACGGACCAGCCCCCGAACAAGTGCAGTGGCTGCCCACGCTGGCAAGGCGACTCCGAAACCTACGCTGGGCCGGCTATCTTTCATCTACATCCGTATATGGTGACTGCCAGGGTGCCTGGGTTGACGAGCAACATCCCTGCACTCCATCGCATGCACGCGGCCATGCGCGGCTGCTAACGGAGCAGGCTTGGCTGGCATCGGGCCTGCCGGTGGAGGTCTTTCGCTTGGCAGGTATCTATGGACCCGGCCGCAACCTTGCTCGGAGGTTGATGCAGGGGAATTATGCTGTCGTGCGCTGGCAACCACCTCATTACAGCAACCGTATTCATGTCCAGGACATTGTCGAGGCGTTGATAGCCGCCATAAACAGGCCACGACCGGAGCGGATCATGAACCTGTCCGACGACCTACCGCTTCCCCATGATGAATATGTTCTGGAATTGGCCCAAGCCATCAGAGCACCTACGCCAAGCGTGCTTTCCCCAAGCCAGGCTGAACGGATGATGTCGGCACGACAACTGGACTTCTTTCGCGACAGCAAGCGCATATGCAATCAGCGACTACATCAGGAACTGCTGCCACACCTGCGCTATCCGAATTTCCGATATGCGCTGAAGGAATTAAGCCGGGAGGCTGAAGGTGCATTTACCGGCGGTTCGGGCTAGCATTGGCCAAATTGCATTGAGGAGTGAACCATGGGGGTGTTGGAAGGAAAGAAGGGCCTGATTCTTGGCCTTGCGAACAACAAATCCATTGCCTGGGGCGTGGCCAGAGCTTGTCATCGCGAAGGTGCAGAGCTGGGGTTCAATTATCTTGGCGAAGCCCTTGAGAAGAGGGTGCGCCCACTGGCTGAAGAGGTCGGCGCAACAATCGTCGAGCCCATGGATGTCTCGGATGATGCCCAGATGGATGACTTTTTCGAGAAGGTTGAAAACCAATGGGGAACACTGGACTTTCTGGTTCACTCCATTGCCTTCGCCAACAAGGAATGTCTGAAGGGAAGCTTCCGTAATGCCAGCAGGGAGGACTTCTTGCTGGCCCTGGATATTTCGGCCTATTCCTTTGTCGCCTGCGCGCGACGCGCGGCACGACTAATGAAGCCGGGGGGCGCCATGCTGACCATGACTTATCTCGGGGCCGTCAGAGCCGTTCCAAACTACAACATCATGGGCGTGGCCAAGGCCGCCCTGGAGGCCTCGACGCGTTACTTGGCCCAGGATCTGGGTGCGGAAGGCATTCGAGTAAATGCCATTTCGGCCGGACCGATCCGGACCCTCGCAGCTTCCGGTGTAGGAGATTTTCGCAAACTCATGGAAAAAAGTGCGCGCGGAGCCATGCTCAAGCGTAACGTAACCCAAGAGGAAGTTGGCAATGCCGCTGTTTATCTGGTCTCTGACTGGTCATCCGGGGTCACGGGCGAGATTCATTACGTGGACGCCGGCTTCAGCATCGGGGCGGGCGATCCGGGAACAGACTAAACCCCATGTCAGGCTCGACCTTCGGCCAAATCTTCCGCGTCACGACAGCCGGCGAATCACATGGACCCGCGCTTTGTGCCATCGTTGACGGATGTCCCGCTGGACTGCCACTTTCCGAGGCCGACATTCAGCCTGATCTAGACCGCCGTAGGCCAGGTCAGTCCCGGTATACCACACAGCGTCAGGAAGCTGACCAGGTTGAAATTCTTTCCGGGACCTTCGAAGGCAAAACAACCGGCTGTCCAATTGCTCTGCTCATACGCAACACGGATCAGCGCAGCAAGGATTACAGCGAGATCAAGGACAAGTTCCGACCCGGTCATGCGGACATCACCTATTTCGAAAAATTCGGCATTCGCGACTATCGTGGAGGCGGACGATCCTCAGCGCGAGAAACAGCCATGCGCGTGGCTGCCGGGGCTATCGCCCGCAAACTGCTGCATCACTTGGCTGGCATCCGCATCATAGGCTGGGTTGACCAGATTGGACCGATTCGCACCGATCCGGATCGCTTTGATGAGCAGGAGATCCGCCGCAATCCGTTTTTCTGCCCCGATGCAATTGCAGCTGCCGAAATGGCCGAGTATATGGATGCCTTGCGTAAGCAAGGCGACTCCATTGGCGCCGGCGTCACAGTTGAAGCGCATGGCATGATCCCAGGACTTGGTGAACCCGTTTTCGATAAGTTGGATGCCGACATCGCCAAGGCCATGGTCAGCATTCAGGCCGTCAAGGGCGTCGAAATCGGTGATGGCTTCGCCTGCATCGAAAGTCACGGCTCCGAGTTTGGTGATGCCATTCGCAAGAACGGATTCGAGACCAATCACGCGGGTGGTGTGCTCGGTGGCATCTCCAATGGGGACACCATCCGTGTCCGGCTTGCGCTGAAACCGACGTCATCGATTCTCAGGCCCAGGCCCACAATCGATATTCATGGCAATGAGGATGAAATCATCACCAAGGGTCGGCATGACCCGTGTGTGGGCATCCGAGCCGTACCGATCGCTGAAGCCATGTTGGCGCTTGTTCTGGCCGATCACCTCCTGCGCCATCGGGCCAGCAGGCTTTAGCCAACCGAAAAAGAAAGAGCCCCGGCATCAGCCGGGGCCCTGCACATCGGCGCAAAACACTAGGGAGGGGAGGAGGGAATGGCGCCGAACTTGTAGGGCGAATCATAAGGGACCCCCATGAGCTATTCATGAATTCGGCATTAATTTTTATTAACAAAAAGGAGGGGCATGACACCCCTCCGAGACTGGCTGGGGGACTAGGATTCGAACCTAGGTTGACGGAGTCAGAGTCCGTAGTCCTGCCGCTAGACGATCCCCCAATTCGGGCACGAAAATTAAGTTCTCATTGCTTGCTCGTCAAGCCCATGACTGCTCATCAGTATGGGCGACTGGCTGAAAAGTCCGCCAACTGGGCCAGCAGACTGCGAACCTGTGCATCACCATGGCCCGCCAGCAAGCGTTTGGCACGTTCAGCATAGGCCAACGCCTTGCCAATGGTGAATTCCACACCATCGGCCGCCAGCACACGTTGGCGCACCCATTCCCTTTCGCCTTCCAGATATGTGCCATCCCGCTCGGCAATCTGGTGAACCTTCTCGGCCAACTCGGCATCCTTTTCCATGGCGTGAATCAACGGCAGCGTGATCTTGCCTTCCTCAAGATCATGACCCACGGGTTTTCCTGCCGTCTTCTCATCCGCTTGATAATCGAGCACATCATCCATGAGCTGGAAGGCCACGCCCAAACACATGCCGTATTCAGCCATATCTGCCACCACGCCCTGGTCCTGTCCCGCCACATGCGCACCGACCTCGGCGGCCGCTCTAAACAGGATGGCGGTTTTGCGCTCGATGACCTCAAGACATTGCTCCTCGGTCATCTCCAGATGAAAGGTGCGTGAAAGCTGCAGCACTTCACCTTCGGCAAGTGCATTGGTCACATCCGCCATGAGCTTGAGCATGGCCAGATCCCCGTCACGAACCATCATCTGAAACGCTCTCGAAAACAGGTAATCCCCGACAAGTACACTGGCCTGATTCCCCCAAACCCCATTGGCCGAGGGTGCACCCCGGCGTTGCGTAGATGAATCCACGACATCGTCATGCAACAAGGATGCCGTGTGGATGAATTCGACCACAACGGCAAGGGGAATGTGGCGACTTCCCGTGTAGCCAAACAGCCGGGCCACCAGCAGACAGAGCAGCGGGCGAAGGCGCTTGCCACCGCTGGAGATGATGTAATGGCCAATGGCCGGAATCATGACGATGTCCGACTCAAGATTCTGTTGGATGCAGGCGTTCACCTGTGCCATTTCATCGGCACACAGGGCAACAGCCTGTTCCAAGGGCGATATACAGGATTCAGTCACAGCCGGTGCATCGTAAACGGCGGGAAGCATCCGTCAAGCAACCCTCCATATCGCAAGCCAAGCGGGCCTCTCCATCCCGGCATAGCAACAAAATATAGTGGGCTGATTACCACTAGCCTGATAACCAGCAGAATTGAGCATGAAACCGGGCCGATAGTAGCGCGGATCAGCTCATATCTTTTCCTTCCCTTCCGCAAGAGCGAGGAAACATGCACAGACAGGCACGCCCCAAAGCCTCACACCAAGTCACGCGACACAGAATACGCGTGAACAATGCGCTCTTTGGTGTAGAAGAAACCCATCCGCTTTTTATCCGGCTACACCCCTCCCAGTTCTGTCACAAACGCGCGAAAGACAGCAAAAAAGCCCCGCCGATTGGCGGGGCTTGCGTTTGTCATCAGACATCTTGAGTGGCGGAGCGGACGGGACTCGAACCCGCGACCTCCGGCGTGACAGGCCGGCATTCTAACCGACTGAACTACCGCTCCGTGGTGGGCGAAACAGGGATCGAACCTGTGACCTACGGTTTGTAAGACCGTTGCTCTCCCAGCTGAGCTATTCGCCCTTGAAAAAGCAAGGGTCCCGGTCTTGAAGACCCCTGTCTGAAAAAGACGCGCGAACTATAGCCGCGCGTCCAGAATATACAACCGTTTACTTGACGGCGTCTTTCAGAGCCTTGCCTGCCTTGAACTTCGGCGCCTTCGAGGCAGGAACCTCGATCGTCTCACCCGTGCGGGGATTGCGCGCCGTACGCGGTCCGCGCTCAGCTACAGAAAAGGTACCGAATCCGACGATGGACACCGAATCCCCACCAGCCAGTGCATTCGTGATGCCACCCAGCACGGCTTCGACGGCCGCCCCTGCCTGGGCCTTGGTCAGGCCCGCATTCTCTGCAACATGATTTACCAAATCTGCCTTGTTCATCGTTCCTCCCAGTGTTCAGATGGAAACGAACTATAGGTAGCCCTCCCCATCCTGTGTCAACCAATTTTTCAGTGCGCTGTCGCCGGCGAGTCACCTTGATGTATGTCCAGCACCGGATCAGCAACAAACCCGTCGGGCATCCTTACGCCCCGCGGCAGGCGAGTCAAGGCATACTCAAGCACCTCGTCCATATGCTCAACCGCATGAATGGCAAGACCCACCAGCACATCCTCGTCGATGTCCTTCAGGTCCCTTTCGTTCTCCTTTGGAATGATCACATCCGTCAACCCGCCTCGCTGCGCAGCCAACAGCTTTTCCTTCAGTCCTCCGATCGGCAGCGCTTTGCCGCGCAGCGTGATCTCACCGGTCATACACACACTGCGGCGCACTGGAATGCCGGTCAGCGCAGAAACCATGGACGTGGCCATGGCCAGGCCTGCCGATGGACCATCCTTCGGAATCGCGCCCTCGGGAACATGCACATGGATATCGACCTTCTGATGAAAATCCTCCTTCAGGCCGAGTCGGGAAGCCCGTGACCGTACATAGGTCAGCGCCGCCTGAACCGATTCCTGCATGACATCGCCAAGCTGACCGGTGATGGTCAGTTTACCTTTGCCCGGCATCAGCGCCGTTTCAATCTGCAGCAACTCACCGCCGACCTCGGTCCATGCCAGACCCGTCACCATACCAATCTGATCCTCCTGTTCAGCGATGCCGAAGCGATAACGGGGCACGCCGAGGTAACGCTCCACATCCGCGCCGCTCAGCCGGACCGGGCCGACTGCCTTGCCGGTCACACGCTCCAGCGCCAGCCGGCGGCAGATGCGGGCAATCTGGCGATTAAGACCGCGAACACCGGCTTCCCTCGTGTACAGGCGGATGATGCGCAGCAAGGCCTCGTCATCTAGATCCAGCATGTCTGCATCCAGCCCGTGCTCGCGCAACTGGCCCGGCAGCAGATAACGTCGGGCAATGGCTAGCTTTTCATGCTCTGTATAGCCCGGAAGTTGGATGACCTCCATGCGATCCATCAACGGAGCTGGAATATTCATGCTGTTGGCCGTCGCGATGAACAGCACCTCCGAAAGATCGTAGTCCACTTCCAGATAATGATCGTTGAAGGCCGCATTCTGCTCAGGATCGAGCACCTCCAACAATGCCGATGAGGGATCCCCTCGAAAATCGGCACCCAGCTTGTCAATCTCATCAAGCAGGATCAGTGGATTTCTCGTACCTGCCTTCCTCATAGCCTGAATGATCTTGCCAGGCATCGAACCGATATAGGTTCGCCGGTGACCGCGAATTTCGGCCTCGTCTCGCATGCCGCCAAGACTGATGCGCACGAACTTCCGGTTGCTTGCGCGGGCGATGGAGCGGGCCAGCGAGGTCTTGCCCACACCAGGGGGGCCGACAAGACACAAGATCTGCCCTTTCATCTTGCGCACTAGCCGCAACACGGCCAGATGCTCAAGGATGCGCTCCTTGATCTTCTCCAACCCGTAATGGTCGGCCTCCAGGATGGCCTCGGCCCGACTGAGATCACGGCATAACCTGCTGCGTCGTTTCCACGGAATCTCGGTAAGCCACTCGAGGTAAGTACGCACCACCGTGGCCTCTGCACTCATGGCCGGCATCATCTTCAAACGTTTGAGTTCGGTCTTGGCCTTTTCTTTGGCTTCAGCGCTCAATCCTGCCTGCTCAATCTTCTCGGCCAAGGCCTCAAGCTCTCCCTCGGCATCATCTTCACCAAGTTCCTTCTGAATGGCCTTCAACTGCTCGTTCAGGTAGTACTCGCGCTGACTCTTTTCCATCTGCCGTTTGACCCGGGAACGAATACGCTTATCAACCTGCAACAACTCGATCTCGCTCTCCATGTGCGCGTACAGTTGCTCAAGACGGGCAACCGAACCGGGCATCTCAAGCAAGGCCTGCTTGTCGGCCACTGAAAGATTCAGGTGCGAGGCAATCGTATCCGCCAACTTGGTCGCATCTTCGATAGCAGATACTGAGACCATGACTTCGGGTGGCAGCTTGGGATTCAGCTTGGCATAGGCCTCGAATTTCTGCACGACGGAACGCATGATCACATCCAGATCGTCGGCATCCTCCGCGCGCTCGGCCAGAACATGGTAACGGGCCGTCAGGTAAGGCTCATCCGTCACGAAAGACTCCACCTCAGCGCGCGCACCACCTTCGATGAGCACCTTGATCGTGCCATCGGGCAGCTTGAGCAACTGCAGGATCGTGCCCACACAACCCACAGTAAAAAGATCCTCCGCCCTCGGCTGATCGACGGATGCATCCTTCTGGGTCACTAGCAACGCGGTCTTACCTGACTGCATGGCTTCTTCCAAAGCGCGTACGGATTTCTCGCGACCGACAAACAACGGTACGATCATGTGCGGAAAGACAACGATGTCCCGCAGCGGCAACACGGGCAGCACGCCCTGTTGTTCAAGTTCCAATTCGGCCAATGGATGCTCCTTGTGAATCACTGAATGTGCGGTCTCTCAGCCACCGGCCTTGACAGCATGCTCCTCATCAAAAACCAGCACAGGCTTGGCGCCATGGTCGACAACATCGCGATTGATCAGGCAGGTGCGAACATGCTCCATGGTCGGCAACTCGTACATGATGTCCAACATGACAGACTCCATGATCGCGCGAAGTCCGCGCGCACCTGTCTTGCGCTGGATGGCCTTCTCGGCAATGGCCTCCAGGGCGTCATCGGTGAACTGCAGCTCGACCCCGTCATAGGCCAGCAGGGCCTGATACTGTTTGACCAGTGCATTTTTCGGCTTGGTCAGGATCTGCAGCAAGGCCTGCTTGTCCAAAGGATCCAATGTGGCAATGGCCGGAATGCGGCCGACAAGCTCGGGAATCAGCCCGTACCGGATCAGGTCGTCAGGCTCAACCTCCCTGAGCAGTCCGCTCTGTTCGCGCTCCTCCCTGGACTTGATGTCCGCTCCGAAACCCATCGCGCGCTTCTGCTTGCGCGCTTCGATGATCTTGTCCAATCCGTCGAAAGCGCCGCCCATAATGAACAGAATATTGGTCGTATCAACCTGCAGGAATTCCTGCTGAGGATGTTTGCGACCGCCCTGCGGCGGCACGCTGGCCACGGTCCCCTCGATAAGCTTCAGCAACGCCTGCTGAACCCCCTCGCCAGAAACGTCCCGGGTAATGGACGGGGATTCGGACTTGCGCGAGAGCTTGTCAATCTCGTCGATATACACGATGCCGCGCTGGGCCTTCTCAACATCATGGTCGGCCACCTGCAGCAGCTTGAGAATGATGTTTTCCACGTCCTCGCCCACATAACCGGCCTCGGTCAGGGTCGTGGCATCAGCCATCACAAACGGCACATCGAACACCTTGGCCAGGGTCTGGGCCAACAGCGTTTTGCCCGAGCCGGTCGGGCCCAACAGCAGCACATTGCTCTTCGCTATCTCGACATCGCTCTTCTCATTGTGCGCGATGCGTTTGTAATGATTGTACACAGCTACGGACAGCAGGCGCTTGGCGGCCTCCTGACCAATCACGTATTCATCAAGAAAGCGCTTAATCTCCGATGGCCTTGGCAGATCCTTGCCTTTGGCCTGATCGTCTTTCTTCTCACTCAGCTCTTCCTGGATGATCTCATTGCACAGCTCCACGCATTCATCGCAGATGAACACGGTCGGGCCAGCGATCAACTTCTTGACATCGTGCTGAGATTTGCCGCAGAACGAACAGTACAACGTGTTCTCTCCCCGGCCTCCCTGTTTAGCCATCGACACCTCCGGCCTTGCCCGCCCGCTCGCGGGAGACAAGCACATGATCAACTAAACCGTACTCGCGCGCTTCCTCGGCGGTCAAGAAATAATCCCGCTCGACATCCTCACTGATGCGCTCAAGCGGTTGACCGGTATGCTTGGCCAACATCTCGTTCAGCCGCGCCTTCAGCTTGAGGATCTCACGCGCATGGATCTCGATATCCGTCGCCTGCCCCTGAAAGCCACCCAGCGGCTGATGAATCATGATACGCGCGTTCGGCAGTGCATAGCGCTTGCCGTGAGCGCCTGAGGCCAGCAGATGGGCGCCCATGCTTGCTGCCTGGCCGATACAGAGCGTGGATACATCGCAACGGATGTATTGCATCGTATCGTAGATGGCGAGACCGGCTGTCACCAGTCCACCAGGGCTGTTGATATAGAGGAAGATGTCCTTGTCCGGATCCTCGGATTCCAGAAACAGCAACTGGGCAATGATCAAGTTAGCCACATGATCGTCCACCGGCCCGTTGAGAAACACAACCCGCTCTTTGAGCAGTCGGGAATAGATATCGTACGAGCGTTCACCCCGGGCGGTTTGCTCCACGACGATCGGTACCAGATTCATAGCCACTCCTCAATATCGATGTTCGGTGTTCAGGGCGTCAGGCCTGCTGGTCGGCGCGCTCCTCCTGCCAAGCAGAAAGGGTCTTTTTCTCCACGCTCGTGTTCGCCTGTGCAACAATATACTCGATGCACTTGCCCTCAAGCAACTGCGCGCGAATCCCATCGATCTGCTCGGGCTGACCCTTGATCCACTGCCGGAACTGATCGCGCTGCTCTTCCGGATAGCGCAAGGCCTGGCGCTCGATCTCGGCGTCAATTTCAGCATCGTCAACCTCGATGCCCGCCTCCTTGCGGACAGCCTGCAACAATACGGACAGCTTCAATCCCCGTTCAGAACGTCGACGAACTTCCTCTCGGAACTCTGGATCCCTCAACTGTTCCGGTGTGACATCCACACCCTGCCGTTTCATATTCTGGACGATGCGTTGCATGGTTTCGCGCATATCCTCAACCACCAGCATCTCCGGAAGCTGCACATCATGGGCTGCAAGCAGCGCATCCAGCGCAGCCTCGAATGTCGCCTCGAGAGAGGCCTGTCGTGCCTCCTCCTTCAGCCGCTGTTCCACATCCCCTCTCAAGGCTGCCGCATCTTCAAAGCCGAGCATCTGTGCAAGCTCATCCTCATTCGCAGGATGCACAGCCTGGGCAACCGAGCGAACCTTTACCTGAAAGCTAGCTGGCCTGCCCGCCAATTGCTGGGACTGGTAGTCCTCGGGAAAGGTAACCTCCACCTGAAGCTCATCCCCGGCTTTGCTGCCGATGAGCTGTTCCTCAAAGCCCGGGATGAAGCGCCCTTCGCCAAGCACTAGAGCCACATCTTCCCCGCGGCCACCCTCGAAGGGCTCACCATCTACATAACCGACAAAATCGATATGTACCTGGTCGCCTTCCTGCGCGCTACGCTCTTCATCCGTCTCAAAGCGAACTTGAGAGTTCATCAGGCGATCGATCACGGCTTCAACATCGGAGGGTTCGACGACAACCTCCGTGCGCGTGAAGGAAAGCCCGCTGAGATCTCCAAGCTCAACCTCAGGCCAGGTTGCGACCTTCATACTGAACTTGAGTCCTTCTCCGGCCACCAGTTGCGGCACTTCTAGTTCGGGTTGCACAGCCGGCACAAGGCCTGATTTTTCAATGATGTCCGCATAATGCTTCTGGAGAAGCTCGCTGACCGTTTCATCATGAATCTTGGAACCAAACTGTTTGCGCACCACGGCCATCGGGGCTTTGCCGGGCCTGAACCCAGGAAGACGAACCTGGGAGGCAAGCTTGGCGGCCTGCTGATCATAAAGCCTGTCGTATTCCTGCTGCTCGATGATCACCTCGACCCGGTGCTCATTAGCGCCCAGGGGCGTCACCTTTGTTTCAATCATGACTGGATCCTCCAAAGATTACAAAAAGATGCTGCATGACAGCGGGCGCATCGAGCATCATGGTACGAGGGGGGGGAGTCGAACCCCCACACCGAAAGGTACTGGAACCTAAATCCAGCGCGTCTACCAGTTCCGCCACCCTCGCATTGCACACGGCCATGCAAAAAAGGGAGCAAGGCGTACCTTACTCCCCCGTCTTAATATGGTGGGCCGTCAAGGGCTCGAACCTTGGACCCGCTGATTAAGAGTCAGCTGCTCTACCAACTGAGCTAACGGCCCCATCGGCGCGAATCATAAGGAGCGACTGTCGGGCTTGCAAGTCACTTTGCACAACTGCCGTTCATCCGTCCGGATTCATCTCCGTGTCGAGCTGATCCAAGTACTCCCGGGCCAGATCTGCGTTGGGCTGATCTGGATTTGAAGCGATGGCCTGCAGCAGCGAGCGCAGTGGTACGGGATCGTCATAGAGCATCAGCACATCAAGGACCTGGGCCTGTAGATCAGGGTCGGTGGACTGCCGGGCGAGGTCACGCAGCACGGATATATTCAGCGGCGGCTCGATGCCGACATTGGCGATAGCCTCCAACGCAAGCTCCTGTCTGGCACGATCCCCGGACTGCAATGCCTCCAGCAGGCGGGCGAAATCCACGGGCCTAACCTGGTCGGCATCAAGCGAGGCGATCCGTTCAAGCTCATTCAGAACCGGATCACTGTTTGCGACGAGCTGAGGCTCGTTAGGTGATGGCGAAGCTTCCACCGGTACCTGATTCACCTGCCCCAACACGCGACTGCCCTTGCCTGGCATCAGAATCACAATGGACTCGAGCTGATTCGGTGACGACCAAACCCAAGAATGGTTGATCGATTTCCCCAGGAGGCGCCGCAAGGCCTTGCGCAAGGGGTATGCTTCGAACTGGTCATGAATCACGGGCAAATCACCCTCGCCGTAGACGAAAACCTTGAAACCGGCCTGACGCCCAAGTTCGTCCAGCAGTTGAATCAAGGGTTCCCCATCGGCCTGAAGGCTGACCTTGCCATGCTCATAGGACACGCCCGCCCAGGCCATAGGAGCGCTACCAACTGCAAGGAGCAGACCGGCCACGATATACACATTCATGTGCCAAGGCTAGGCGAAGAGGACATGAAATGCATCCAAGCTATTGACAGCGACTGCATAATGATGCATCGTTGCTACATCATTTGGGCGTGCTGTTTCCGGCTGCACACCCCCTCCCCCTCTTCCCATGTGTGCAGCAGCTTCCCGGCCATAAGGCGCCGGGAAGTTTTTATCATCCCAGGGATACGATTTTCAGCCTTCGGTTTTTGCCCGGGCGGCTTTAGGCTGCGCCCATGGCCAAATCTCTTTTCGTCTGCCAGAGCTGCGGCGCCGAACACCGCAAATGGATGGGGCAATGTCCCGACTGCGGGGAATGGAACACCATCGAGGAACAATTCATCCAGGAAACTGGTCCGCACAGGGGCAAGGCGCGCCCTTTGCCCACAAAGCCCATCACCGAGATTGCCGCCAGCCATGAAGCCAGGCTGTGCACGAACATCGAAGAACTCGACCGCGTGCTCGGCGGAGGACTCGTACGCGACTCGGCCGTGCTGATCGGCGGCGATCCAGGAATCGGCAAATCGACGCTGCTGCTGCAAGCGGCGGCCAAGCTTGCCGCAAAACATGACACGCTTTACATCACCGGCGAGGAATCGCTGCAACAGGTGCGGCTGCGCGGCGAACGCATCGGGGCCTCAAACGAGCAGTTGCGGCTGCTTGCAGCCTGCGATCTGGAATCCATCCTGGCCACCCTTGCCGATCAGCGCCCGGCCGTAGTCATCATCGACTCAATCCAAACCATGGTCAGCTCTCGACTAAGCAGCGCACCGGGAACCGTCTCGCAGGTGCGGGACTGTTCGGCCGCGCTGATCCAGCAAGCCAAGCAGCAAGGATTCGCGCTGATTCTGGTCGGCCATGTAACCAAGGAAGGAACACTGGCCGGTCCAAGGGTACTAGAACACATGGTGGACACCGTACTCTACTTCGAAGGTGACAAGGGCCACGCCCATCGCATCCTGCGTGCTGTCAAGAACCGCTTCGGCCCTGCAGGCGAGATTGGGGTCTTTGAAATGACCGACAGCGGCCTGATGGGCATCCGCGATGCCTCGCGCTTGTTCCTTGCCGAACGCATCAAGGACACGCCTGGCTCCATTGTACTGGCCTGTCTGGAGGGCACGCGTCCAATGCTCGTCGAGGTACAGGCACTGATTGCGCCCACGGTGTATGCCACACCCAAGCGCACAGCCGTTGGCCTGGACAGTGCGCGCGTGGCCATGCTCACGGCCGTGCTCGAACGGCGCATGGGACTTCCACTGACGCGCCACGACGTGTACGTCAATGTGGCCGGCGGTGCACGCATCCGCGAGCCCGCCGCCGATCTCGCCATTCTAATGGCCATGGTCTCCGCCTATCGCGATCGACCGTTTCCGGCGGATCTTGCCGTTTTCGGCGAGGTGGGACTGACCGGCGAAGTGCGCCCGGTCGGTCAACCCGAAGCCCGGGCCAACGAGGCCCTGGGAATGGGTTTCCATCGCCTGGTAATCCCCAAAGACAATGAGGAAAGGCTTCACAAAGCCCTTGCATCAACTAGCCTAACCGCTCCTGCCCATGCATCGCTCCGACTGACAGCCGTACGCCATCTGTCCGAGGCGACACGGGCCGGATTCAGCGACTAACCGCGGGAGCAGGCATGGAATCTGGTTTCAATTTCCTGGATTACGCACTGATGGCTGTTGTGGGCGTCTCCATGATTCTCGCCTTCTACCGAGGCTTCATTCGTGAAGCCATTGCACTCATCGGTCTGGTGGCCTCGTTTCTCATCGCCCAGCAATTGACCGGCGCAGCCGGCAGCTTTCTCAGCACCTGGGTCGCAAACAGGGGCATCGCGGACATCCTGGGCTTTACGCTGGTATTCATCATCGCCCTGATCTTCATGGGGCTGCTAGGTGCCACTTTGGGCAAACTCATGGATATGGCCGAAATATCGGGTACAGATCGAGGACTGGGCCTTGTTTTCGGCCTGGCCAGAGGGCTGCTCCTGATTGCCATCGTTGCCCTGATCTATTCCTCATACGGAAAACTGGACAAACCATGGCTGAAGGAAAGCATACTGGCCCCATACGCCATGAAGCTGGGAGAACTGCTCGGGCAGACCCTGCCGGAGAATTGCCCGCTATCCCGGAAACATGCCGATGGCAGGCATGCCGGGAAGACGCCCGAGCCGGACGAGCGCATGGCACTGAGCGCCATCATTGAAAAAAACATGCACTGAGGCAGCGATGTTTGACCAAACAACAGCAGACCATTTTCATGACGAATGCGGCGTGTTCGGCGTGTTCAACCACCCTGAAGCTGCCAACCTGACCTATCTGGGCCTGTATTCGCAGCAACACCGCGGTCAGGAGTCGGCAGGCATTGTCTCCACCGATGGCACAAACTTCTATACGCATCGTGGCATGGGGCTGGTTGCTGACATCTTTGACAAGCGCAGTATCAGCACCCTCAAGGGAAACAGCAGCATCGGTCATGTCCGCTACTCGACAAGCGGGGAAAGTGGGCTGCGCAACTGCCAGCCCTTTGCCTTTGAATATGCCCACGGTGGGCTGGCTCTCTGCCACAATGGCAACATCGTCAATGCACCCCAACTCAGGCTTGAACTGGAAAAACGCGGTTCTATTTTCCACACGACGTCGGATACCGAAGTGGTCATGCACCTGATCGCGAAAAGCGGTGAACCCACAATGGAGAAGCGCATCACAAGCGCCGTGCGTCAAATCGCCGGTGGCTTCTCACTGCTCATCCTGGTGGAAAACAGGCTTGTCGGACTGCGTGACCGCAACGGCATCAGGCCGCTCGTGCTCGGCCGGCTTGATCAAAGCTGGGTGCTGGCCAGCGAAACGTGTGCCTTCGACCTCATCGGCGCGCGCTATGTGCGCGACATCGAGCCCGGCGAAATGGTCATCATTGATGAGCATGGCATCCACAGCCTCTTCCCGTTCAGCGAGCGCGAGCCGAAATTCTGCGTTTTTGAATATGTGTATTTCGCGCGTCCTGATTCCACACTGGAAGGCGTAAACGTCTACGAAGCACGTTACCGCATCGGCGCCGAACTAGCTCGCGAAGCTCCGGCTGATGCCGACGTGGTCGTGCCGGTTCCGGATTCCGGCGTCCCCCCCGCTATGGGCTATGCCGAGGCTTCGGGCATTCCGTTCCAGATGGGCCTTATCCGCAACCATTATGTGGGACGCACGTTCATCGAGCCCAAGCAGTCCATCCGCAACTTCGGTGTCAAGCTCAAGCTAAACCCCAACCGGCGGCTGATCGAGGGCAAGAGGGTTATCCTCGTCGATGACTCGATCGTTCGCGGCACGACCAGTCGGAAGATCGTGGAGATGGTTCGCTCAGCGGGTGCCCGCGAGATCCATATGCGCATCTCCAGTCCTCCGACCAAACATTCCTGCTTCTACGGTGTGGACACGCCGGACAAGGAGAAACTGCTGGCCAACCGCATGAGCATCGAGGAAATGTGCGAGGCCATCGGCGCCGACACCTTGGCTTTCGTATCCTTTGACGGCATGTACAGAGCTGTTGGCAAACCCCAGCACCTGCATTGCGACGCGTGCTTTTCTGGAAACTACCCGGTAGCCATCAATGACATGCGCTCACCGCAGCTCTCATTGCTGAAATTCTCGAATCCAAGGGACAATGACTGAGCGGCCGACCGCCGTCCTGATTCACGGGCTGTTCGGCTTCCGCAAGCTGCTCTGGCTGGAATACTTCAATGGCGTGCGCCCCTTGCTCACATCCATGGGCCTGCGAGTGCTTGTACCAAGGCTCGCCTGGGCAGGCACCATCGAACAACGCGCCTGTCAATTGGCCCATCAATTGGCAAGTGAGACAGGCCCCCTGCATCTGATTGCCCACTCGATGGGCGGACTGGATGCCCGAGCCTACATCACCAAACTGAACGGGCATCAGCGCGTGGCCAGCCTGACCACGCTAGCCACCCCGCATCACGGTTCCGAAGCCGCCGACCATGTCTGCCGCACACTGTCTCCATTTGCACTGTTCCCCGGCGTACGCGTGCTCACACGCGGGCGCGTGGCGCTGTTCAATGCGCGCACGCCCGATCACTGCAGTGTCATCTACCGGTCCTACAGTGCGGCAAGACCCGTTAAAGAGCATCCCTGGCTGGTACGTCGATACGGCCGCATCATCCAACAGGCCGAAGGTGACAACGA
>RFGS01000035.1 GCA_003695905.1 Zetaproteobacteria bacterium
GGCCTTATCTTGATCATTCTTGCCATCCTGCTCGATGGTTGGCTTTTCTGGCATGGCTGGATACGCAGACGTCAGCTTTCCCCTTGAGCATCGGAACAGGTAACCATATCTAGAATAGCCGAGGCCTTGGTGCAGTGCATGAAGTCTTTTCTGGAAGGCATTGATGATGAAATGCTTTTCAGAATAAAATCATGCTTTCATTAAGGTGCGTCAGGAAGAATAACGCCATCATAAATCCTGAAGCCAAGGAGGATGGTTCGATGAAAAACGTTGACAAGATGATTCGTGAATATCTTGATGCCGTCGAGGCAGCGCAAGGCAAGGAAGCCCGCGAAAACATCAAGGTGCGCTGGACGGGTGGAACCCATGTGGTCATTCACAATGCTGCCAATGACGAAAAGCGCCTTGTGGATATCGGCTCCCTGCGCACGATGACACAATACCTGCGCAAGGCTGCCTAACTTCATTTCCTTGATGTTAAAAACCGGGTTTTAACCCGGTTTTTTTTTGTGGCCACGCGCACAATGGACAGAAACCATGAGCGCGGAATCTCGCGTGCACCAAGGCTGGCCAAATGCTTCGTGTAAAACTGACAGTCAATCAGTGCCCATGCATCAGAAATCCCCTGGCAACACAACTCGGCAAGCGCCATCTTCGAACCATCCCTGACCCTGCTGAACATCGATTCCGCAAAAAAGACCCTACCCAGGAGCACCTCATAAAGTCCCCCCACTAGATGGCCCTTCTCCCAAACCTCGACCAAATGGGCAAGGCCCAATTCGTGCAACCGCATATAGGCCCGTATCATGGAAGGCACAATCCAAGTGCCCTGTTGACCTGGCCGCGGATGGGTCGCACAGGCATGGATGACCTCTGCAAATGCACGATCATGGGTGATGGCGTACCGTCCTTGACGAAGGCGTCTGGCCAAACGGCGGGAGCAATGAAACTCATGGGGGAACAGCACCATACGGGGGTCCGGTGACCACCAGAGAACCGGCTCATGCTCACCGAACCATGGAAAGATGCCATTGCTGTAGGCTTCGATCAGTGTTTCGGGCGCCAAATCGCCACCAACCGCCAGCAAGCCGTTCGGCCCGGCCTGTTCAGGATCAGGAAAGCCCAGACTCACCGATGATGCCTCCACCAACCAGCTCCTCGCCGGCATAAAAGGCCGCCACTTGACCGGGCGCCAATGGCTTCTGGGGGCGGATGAATTCCACGATGACCTCATCTTCACGGACTGCAAGCAGCTGACAATCGGTCGCCGCCATCTGATAGCGTACCTTGACCTGCAATCCCCTGCTGGGCACGTTATTCCACAGCCAAACCGGATCGCGCACGCTAAACCGGCGCACCAAGGCCTCTTCCTCACGGGCCACGACAACTTCCGCGCGCTCACCATTGAGGCCAACCACATACCATGGTCCGTTGGCCAGGCCGAGACCGCGCCGTTGCCCGAGCGTGTAATGGGCGATACCTGGATGGGCTCCCAGAACATTCCCATGCGTATCGATGATTTTGCCCGGTACAAAACCTCGGTCAGCACCTTGTTCCTTCAGAAAACGGATACGGTCTCCGGATGGAATGAAGCAGATATCCTGGCTTTCCCGCTTGGCGGCTGTAGGCAGGCCATAGTGTTCGGCCACCATGCGTGTCTGCTCCTTTTCCAAGTGTCCGACCGGGAAAAGGATACGCGAGATTTGTTCCCGCCCTGTGGTGGCCAGGAAATAGCTCTGATCCTTGCGGACATCTCGCCCCTTGAGAATATGCACGCCATTAGCATCGTCGGTGCGACGCACATAATGGCCAGTCGCAACAAATTCGGCTCCCAACTGGTCAGCAACATGCAGCAAGGCACCGAATTTGACGAATCGGTTGCAGCGCTCACACGGATTCGGCGTCCGACCGGACTGATAATCAGCAAGGAACGGCTCGATCACATCGAGTCGGAAACGCTCCTGCATGTCCATTGCATAGAACGGAATGCCAAGCCGATCGGCAACGCGGCGCGCATCATAACTGTCTTCCAGAGCGCAGCAACTGCCGTGCCTCTCCACCTGCTCTCGGGAATAATCCCAGACATTCAAGAACACCCCGATCACCTCGATGTCAGCGTCAACCATCAGTGCCGCCATCACCGACGAATCCACGCCTCCACTCATGGCTGCAATAACACGACGACCCGCATACTGATCTAATGCGGGTCTCAAGCGATTTATATCCATCCGAGGTATGCTAGAGCAGAAGTGGACAAATGGAACCGTCACTCAGGAGAAGTCGGGAATCAGTAGTTTTGCGCCGCTCACCATTTCTCCGCAGGGGGAAAGCTTGGCTTGATACAGGGACTCCAAAACCTCTTGCTGCATGAGTTGGGCCGCCTCACCGAACTGCCAGCCCCCCTTTCCATCCAGCAAAAGAACCCTGTCTGCCACACAAGCGGCCTGAAGCAGATCATGCAACACGACAATGACAAGCCGCCCGTGGACCTTTTGCTCGCGAATCATGGAGAGTGCATCTTTCTGATGGCGCAAATCGAGATGTGCGCATGGTTCATCCAGCAGCCAAATCGGCACATCCCGCAACAACATGGCAGCCAGTTCACAGCGCTGCCTTTCACCCGCGGATAGCCCAGCCATGTCCCTGTTCAGCAAACCCAACAACTCGAAGCGGCCCGCCGCCTCAAGCAGACGCTGCTCATCACAGTCCCCGGCGGCAAGCTCCAGCCGATCATGCACGGTCAGGCCGAAGTTATCCGCAGGGAGATCCCCACACCAGGCCAAGCAGCGCGCCCTCTGTTTCGGACTCATGAGCGAAAGTTCCTCGCCGCCAAGCAGGATGCTTCCCTCATCGGGCGCATGCAAGCCAGCAATGGTCATCAACAATGTCGACTTGCCGACTCCGTTGCTGCCAAGCACTACGCAGGTTTCCCCGGTCGGAAGCCTGATGTTCAGGTTATGTACCAGTTCCCGACCGCCCTGAGCAAACCGCAGCCCTTGCAGTTCAAGCACGTCCCCTCCTGTGAACAAGAAGCCAAAGAAACACCGGCACCCCAATCAGAGCGGTCAGCACCCCCACGGGCAGCTCTGCGGGTGCCACAATCGTGCGGGCCACCGTATCCGAAAGAACAAGCAACATGCCCCCCCCTAGGGCAGCGGCCGGCAACATGCGTGCATGGCGGCTGCCAAACAATAATCGCATGACATGGGGAACCACCAGACCCACAAAACCGATGGTGCCGGCAGCGGTCACCGCCAGTGCCGTGAC
>RFGS01000036.1 GCA_003695905.1 Zetaproteobacteria bacterium
CCAGGAGATCGATGGCGGACCTTGGTGCCAGCTTCCCAATGGCCTCGTGATCAAGGATGCAATTGCCGACATTGCCCTGCAGCAGGTCCTGACTCGTGCGAAGGAGTTCGATGTGATTGCCACGTTAAACCTGAATGGCGATTACTTATCTGACGCGCTGGCTGCCCAGGTCGGTGGTATTGGTATAGCCCCTGGTGCTAACATCAACTATGACACTGGTCATGCCATCTTCGAGGCCACGCATGGCACGGCTCCCAAATATGCAAACAAGAATGTCGTCAATCCGTCATCGGTCATCCTCTCTGGCGAGATGATGCTTCGATACATGGGCTGGACAGAGGCTGCGGATCTGATCATTCAGGGCGTGACCGGAGCCATTCGCGCCAAGACCGTGACTTATGACTTCCACCGTTTGATGGAGGGTGCGACGAAATTGTCCACCTCTCAGTTTGGCGACGCCATTATCGCCCACATGGGTGAAGAGGCAGAGGAGGACGTCGAGGCCGTTCAGTATGATCAACTGGTGGAGCGCTTTACAGAACTGTTCGAAGCTGGATCGGAAAAAACAGCTGAATTTGCAAGGGTTGCAATGGAGAAGGCACGTGAACAGCTGACGGCGGCCGGCGCATTCTCCGAGGAGCAGGGAAAGCGCTTGAAGTCCTTCCTGGAGCGCGATTTTGGTCACATGGCAGCAAGTTTCAGCGAGGAAGCCATGGAAAAACTGAACCCTTCACGGCTGGGCGCTGGAGCGGTGGCCTCACTGGCATCAGTATTTCGGGCGGCCGGTGAGCTGTTTGCAAATGTGGCGGAGAAAGCCGACCAGGTGCGTACCTGTCGGTCGGGTGAGATCACAAGTGCGGGTACGTTGACTTGCGTATCCTGTGGTTATGAGATCCACATGAAGCGCACAGGCCGCGTTCCGCCATGTCCAAAGTGTCATGCCACGCAGTTTCGCAAGAGTTATTGAGCCTCATGCAGGTTTGTGGAAACGGGCGGCAGATGCCGCCCGTTTTTTTTGGTCAGATGACCTTGGAGAACTTGACCTGATGGTGTTTTCTGCGCAGGTATTCATCGAAGACCATGGCGATGTTTCTGATCAGCAATCGTCCAGCGGGTAGGACGCGCAGGCCATGTTCATCCAGTTCAACGAGGCCATCCGTGGCCATGTCTTCCAGATCATTCAATTCGTCGGCGAAATGTTCTTTGAAATCAATCCCGAATTGTTGCTCGAACGTGCGGTAATCGAGTGCGAAATCGCACATCAGCCGCATGATAACCTGTCTACGCAGATGATCCTCTCCGGACAGGATGTAGCCGCGAAATACGGGGAAGTTTCCGGAGGCAAGTGCGTTTGAGTAACGATCCATCTCCTTGGCATTCTGGAAAAAGCCCCCGCCTACATAGCCAATGGATGTGATGCCCAGGCCAATGAGGTCGCAATCCGCCATTGTCGAATAGCCCTGAAAATTGCGGTAAAGCTTTCCTTCCTGTTGGGCAAGTGTCAGCTCGTCATCGGGTTTGGCGAAGTGATCCATGCCGATGAAGACATAGCCAGCGTCGAGCAGTTTGTTGATGCTGTGCTTGAGAATATTGAGTTTCTCCTGAGGCGTGGGAAGGTCGTCCTCATCAATCCTGCGTTGCGGCATGAACATGTGCGGCAGGTGGGCATAATTGAACAGGGCGATGCGATCCGGCGAGAAATCAATGATGGTATCCAGTGTCCGATCAAAGGATTCGACGGTCTGATGGGGAAGACCATACATGAGATCAATGTTGATGGACTTGAATCCATGTTCGCGAGCCTCATTGAGCACGCGAAGCGTGATCTCCTTGGACTGGATGCGATTGACAGCCCTTTGCACGTCGGGATCAAAATCCTGGACTCCCATGCTCATACGGTTGAAACCGATCTGCCGCAGTACTGCGATGGTGTGCTCGCTGCACTCACGTGGATCGATTTCTATGCCGAATTCGCCCTGTTCATCATTGGCGAAGGCGAAGCGTTCCCGAAGCTTGCTCATCAAACGCATCATCTGTGCATCGTTCAGGAAGGTGGGGGTTCCACCCCCAAAGTGCAGCTGCATGACCTTCCGCCCAGGCTGGTCGGCTCCATAACCCAATGTGTCCGCGACGAGATCAATTTCCCTGCACAGCAGATCCACATAGGGGGCCGCGCGTTCATACTGCTTGGTCACAATCTTGCTGCATCCGCAGTAATAGCAAACCGTGTTGCAGAAGGGTATATGCACATACAAAGAAAGCGGAGCCTGATCCTGGGCTACACGCCGGAGGGTCTGGGCATAGGTTTCACTGTTCACACCCTCATGGAACTGGGGGGCGGTTGGATAAGAGGTGTACCTGGGGCCTGCCTTGTCGTATTTCCTGATCAGGTCGAGGTGAAAAAGATCGGCGCCCCCCAGACGGGAGGCGCCTTTTTCCAGTTGCTGTGTCATTGTTCCTTGGTCGTTACCCGAATATAGGCAATGATGTCCTGAACATCATCGTCTGAAAGCTTGGTGATATGTTCACCAGCACGCTTCACATGACGTCCATGACGGATGCGTAGATCCAGCAGACGGTCATCGAGATCGCTGATTTTGCGCTGCTGGGCGGCATTACCGATGAGCCTGATGGCTGCAGGGGTTGCGTGGCATGATGCACAGTTCTTCTTATACAACGCCTTGCCTCGCTCTGGACTGGCCTTGTAGCGCAGTGAATAGACATAATGGGCTATGTCAGCGATATCCGTGTTGCTGAGTTGATGTCGTTTGCTGGTCATTAGGGTGCCACTCCGACCATAGCGAATCGTATGGATAATACCCTTCAGATCCAGCTTGGTATAGACGAGATTCTTTGCTCCCACACCGGTCTTGGCTCGGGCATCCATGCCATGGCAGCTTGAGCAAACTGCTTCGAAGCGTTTTTTACCATTGGCCAGGTCCGGCTTATAGTCAAAGGTCTTGATGTAGTCGATGACCTTCTCGATCTCCAGCGCGTCGAGGGTGTATTTCTTTGGTGTCATGGCTGTACCCTTGACACCATAAGTGATGATGCGGCGCAGTTCATCGCGTTCAACGAATGGAGCTACGGCCCGTAAGTTGCGAGCCGGGAAAGGCTTGAGTTTCTTTCCATAATCGCTGACCGTACCGTCCTTGCCATGACACATGGCACAGTTGGCTTCAAAAAGCTCCTTGCCGCTCATTTCCTTGGCTGATGCACCCGCCGGTGCGGCTACAAAGGCCAGCAATGCGGCCCACAACATGATGCGCATGATTTCTCCTCCTCTCCACAAAGTCAGCAAGGGCCAACTATTGTCCACAAGGATTCTTTGCGCAAGGGTTTGCCGTTTCCTCTGGCTGCTTGGATTGGATGAAGGCGACGAGGGCATCAATTTCCTCTGCGCTGAGCTTTGCCCCAAACTTCGGCATCATCTTCCGGCCTTCGCTGATGGTTTTCCTGAGCACGGCGGGATCCCTGTTCATGTCCTTGACTGCGGGACCAACCTTCTTGCTGTCAATCTTGTGGCACATCGAGCATTTTTTGCTGAAGATCTGTTCCGCGTCAGGAGCGGCATGAGCAGGCATGGAACCGGCTACAATCAAGGATGTGGCTGCAGCGATGAGTGCAATGTTTTTCATAGTTTCCTCCTCTAACTGGCTAGAGTTGTTTAAGACTAACTGAACATGCGTGGCTGTCCACGGTGGATTTTGTTCGCCTTGGAGCAGAAAGTGCTACATCTCAACTGGGACTACCTTCGGACGGTAGAACCACATCTGGTACAGACTACAAAGGATCTGTCCCCAAAGTGACAGGCCCATCAGGCCACCACTGATCACAACGACATAAGCGAACTCCGGCATGGCCTTGGTGATGAACCAGGAAATGATGTCCATGAGCAGAAACAGAAATGGGATGGCTACGGTCACGCGCTTGATCCATACAGCCATTTCACAGAGAATGAAAATGCGCCCAACAAGGAACAGGATAAAAGCGATGCCAAACAGGTGAATGTGCGATACGCGCACCAGGGCCGGGATCGGGGTGCCGGTATCGGTCTCGGTCAGTTTCAACACTTCTTCATAGCTGGTCAGATGCGGGATGTTCATGCCGCTTTCGGCCGAATGACACATGATGCAATTGTTGTCCAGAATCGGTTTGACCTGCAGCTCGAATTCTTCTTTTGGAGTACCATGCTCAATCCAGTCGAGAATCACATGCTTGGCCGCAAGATTGGGCAGGTTCGCTTCCATGGGGCCATTGATGGCTGCACCCAGGCGTGTCTGGTTGTGGCTGCCGTAATAGGCAATCATCACATCCTTGACGGAAAGGCCCGGTTCGCCATCTCGTCCCTGGTGGGTGTAATAGAGGTTCAGGATGGCGAAAAAATAGCCCAAACCGATGGTGAGCAGAAACATGGAGTCGAGAATCTTTTCGCTAACCGAGGCATCAGAAAAGCGTCTGTACTTGGGCATTTGATGCGCCCCCTTTTCAAGTTTTCGGCATTATATCCATGACAGGTATTGTAGCAATGGTCAGGAGCCCAGGTATGAAGACAATGAGCGTGATTATTCTGTCAGCAGTCCATAGCGCTTCAGGCGCAGCCAGGCGATGATGTTCCCGATGTCTGCGTTGCTAAGCTCGCTTTTGAAGGGGCCCATGATCGTTTGTTCATGACCATTTCGAATACTTTTTGCCAGCTCAATGTCGGAGAGCTCAGATAGTATCAAGTTCGGAGCACCAAGCTGCGGTTTCCCTCTCGCATCCACCCCATGGCAACGAGAACATAAACGCTGAAAAACTTGTTTTCCTGATACTGGATCTGCTTTGAAAGGAAAGGACAGGACGTATTCGACCAGGGCATGAATTTGTGCGTCTGAGAGCCGTTCCGCGTGCCCATGCATGCCGGTTCTTTCCCTTCCTGAACGAATGGTCTGGATCATCTCGGAACGAGAAAGGATTTTCGGTCGCAAGTCGGCTGCAGGTCGAGGTTTCAATTTTTTCCCTAGGGCCGTTTGTCCTGAACCATCAGCGCCGTGACAGACGACGCAGTCCCGATGGTAGAGTTGTTTGCCTTCATGATCCGTTGCAAATGAATTGGGAACAAATGAAAGAACGGAGATCGCAAGCACAAGCAGTAACCTCATACCGGCTCCTTTGCTATTTCAGGCTAAACATAAAATGGGTCAGCGCCTCAATGTCATCCTCGTCCAGCCCAAGTTCGGCAGCGGAAGGCATGATGGATCCTTCCACGACTTGGTCTGGATGGCGGAAGTGTTGTCTGATCCAGTCGGGCGACCTTCCTGCTAGGGCTTCGTAGCTGAGGTCGGGTCCGACACTTCCTCCCTGGCCATGGATCTGATGACATGAAGTACATCCTGATTCCTGATAGATCTGTTTTCCTTTCAATGCGAGTTCGGGATCTGGAGTCAGAGTCTCAGGCGCAGAAAGAATTGCCAAATAAGTGAGTACGGCCATGGCGCAGAGCACCAAGAAAAAAATCGAGAGGGCCCGTAATCTTTTCAAGGGGTGTCTTTCAGGGTTGCGATCATAAAAGGGCAGGCCAACCAGAGCGAGCGCCATGATGCCAGGGATGATGGTGGTTCCCACGACAATCCATTCCTTGGGAAAATATTTGAGCAGTTGGTATAGAAACAGGAAATACCACTCCGGCGCCACATGGGCTGGTGCGAGTGAAGGATTTGCAGGAGACCGCAGCTCCGGAGGATGAAACATCGCCAAGTAGACCAGAATCAAAAAGATCAACATGGCCGCGATGACGTCAAAGAAGAACTGTCTGGGGAAGAAGAATCCTTTGTTCCTTTCGAGTTCTTGAACAGTGCCGCTGAATGGTCCGGCAACACCCTGCTTTCTGAAAAGGTAGAGATGCAGTCCGATGACAGTGAAGATGATGGCGGGGAGCAACCATATGTGAATGGCGTAAAATCTGCTCAGCGTTTGCGCTCCGATGGCCCCACCACCTTTTAGAAAAGTGGCGAGGGGTTCACCAACCAAGGGGACGGTGCCGATGATTTCGGTTCCTACGATGGTTCCCCAATAAGACAGTTGATCCCAAGGAAGAAGATAGCCAGTCCAGGCAAACCCTAAGACCGTACCGAAGGCGGTCAGCCCTGCTAGCCAGGTCAATTCACGAGGTCGTTTGTAAGCGCCCCATACAAAAACTTGTGTGATGTGCAGGATGGCCATGATAATCATGGCTGAAGCGCCCCAGTGATGCAGGCCGCGAATGAAAGAGCCAAAAGGAACTTCTTCCATCATGTAACGAATGGACTCCCATGCATGATCCATGGTTGGAGCGTAGTAAAAAAGCATCATGACGCCCGTTAAGGCTTGCATTAATAGAATGAAGAAAAGGCTTGATCCAAAGACATACCAAAATGACGGTCCGCCCGGCATGGGCTCGTTGAGTAGGAAATCGGATAAAGCTGAGAGAGCCAAGCGCTCATCAAGCCATCGGTAAAGCCTGGAATGCCTGGTTGACATTAGGCTACCCTGCGCTTCTCAGAAGTCCCCGCGCGAAACTCCATATCCATGATTTCGACTCCATCTTCCAGCATGCGAACAGGGAGGGTGTCCAGGCCTCTAGGTGCTGGTCCGCCGGTGACATTACCCTCAAGATTGAAACGGCTTCCGTGGCAGGGGCAAAGAAACTGCTGTTCTTCAGAAGACCAGTGGACGTTACAGCCCAGGTGAGGGCATTTTGGGGAGAATGCGATCCAGTCGGTCTTCTGGTTTGCCCAGCCGACGTCAGGAAACTTCAGGGTATGAGGACGCTTCGCTATTTTTTTTGATAGCTCGAAAGAAGGACGGATAAGCCATACCCCTTTTGGAATGTTTTCTTCGAGATACCCTTCGACTCGGTGAACCTTATAGGGAAGGAATACTGGAGTATCTTCGGCCAAATCCTTGGGAGGTTTGAGTTTTATCCATATTCTGGGAAGTCCCTTGCTTAGAGGATACAAAAGATAACGCGCGATGGGATAAGCAAGACCAGCAATAATGGAGCCGATAATTGCCAGGCTTCCTATAATGAAACGCCGGCGACTAGCCAGATCTGTATCACCAGGAGGATAAAGGGTTAGGATCTCACCCTGTACGGCCCCCCATTCTTCCTGCCATTCTACAGGGTGTAGCGCATAGTATTTGGAAAGATCCAATTCAGGCAAGTTTTCCAATTCGCTGGCATTGAGGATGAGTTGCAGTTCTCCATTTGTTGAACGGAAGCATTCAGCCGGTACGACCACTTCTTTCGCATTGCCTAGCCTGATGACCCCGGCTTGAATCTGCCGATTGGATTGGTTCGCAATCAGTCGACTAATGCTTCCCACAGGAAGCCCTCGTTGATCAAGTACCTCAAGTCCGAGTTGCAAAGCCATCGATGTTATTACCTCATTCGGCGATCATACGCAATAAGTATACATTACAAATTTGACGGATGCACGATACGAACAGGGTATAAGAGATGTCAGGGCTGGTATCCATCAGCCCTTGTTCAGCTCATGTTGGCACCATTCGCGAGCCTCTCGTTTGTCGGAGAATTGACCGTCCAGTTGTGCCTGGTAGGCCCTGCGCAACAATTGTCCCATTTTCGGGCCCGGCATCATGCCTAGTTCGATGAGCATCTGCCCGGTCACGATTGGTTCCGGCTTGCTCCGGTGTTGCTTCATTTGCCTGGCCAGCTCAAGCCATGGCAGGGCAGGGCGGGATGGTGGGGCAGGATGACGGCCCGAGGCATCAGCCTCAACGAGCATTTCCCACAGTTCGATCGTAGCAGGTGATAGTCTGTGCGAGAGCCTGCGTACAGCTCGCTGCGTGGGTTGACCATGGAGATGGCACATGTGTTCGCTGACCAAGGGTCGAATATAGGGTAGCAGGCGCTTGGGCATGCCAATTCGCTCGGCGAATGCAATGATCAGTGGCTGTGCTGCTTCACTGTGGCCGGGGGAACGTAGGTTGCCGTTTTCATTGATCGTGGTTTGTGGTTTGCCCAAGTCATGACAGAGCTCGGAGAACACAAGAATCAATGTATGTTCTTCATCGAGATGCTCACGCCGTGCAATGGAGGCCGCCTTGTCGACGGCTTGGCAGGTATGAATCCAGACATCACCTTCCGGATGCCAACGTGGGGATTGCGGGCACCCGATCAGCGCATGGAGTTCCGGGTAAAGCTCGACCCATCCACTGTCTTGTAACAACCGGAGACCGAAGGAGGGGTAGGGTGCCAAGGCCCATTTGCGCCACTCCTGCCAGATGCGTGGTCGTGAAAGGGTTTGTGCCTCTTCAAGCAGCATTCTGCACAAGGTTGCCGTTTCCGAGTCCAGCTTGAGCTGGAACCGTGCAGCGAACTGCATGCCACGCAAGACGCGCAGCGGATCCTCGGCAAAGGCAGGGGAGACATGTCGCAGCAGCCCCCTTTGGAGATCCCTGTATCCATTGTGGGGGTCCAGCAAACGACACTCAACGGGATCATACATCATCGCATTGATTGTGAAGTCGCGCCTCAGGGAAGCCGTGTGTTCATCAAGATGCGGATCCGGCTGCACGTCAAAGCCGGAGTGACCTGGCGCCTTCTTGACCTCGGTCCGTGGCAGGGCCAGATCGATTTCATGGCTTTCCGTGCGCAGTTTGAGGATGCCGAAGGACTTGCCAACGGGAAGGACCTTTCCAAATCGTGAGGCCAGCTCGCAAAGACGAGCTTCATTCAGTCCAAACACCTCTATATCGAAGTCCTTGGGGGTTCGTCCAAGGCAGAGATCGCGCACGCATCCGCCCACAAGCCATGCCCTGCCTTGCGATTGCCGGATCATTCGGCATAGCCTGACGACAATTTCGGGCAGTCGTGCTGTCCATTCTGTGAACATGAGCTTATTCCACGTTCGACAACCGGCATTGGCAAGCCTATCCTGTCAAATGCAGAACATGGTCTGAAAAGGAGGCTGATATGCGCTTCATTGGAAAACGAAGGGGAGGTCCAGCCTATTTCAAGAGAAAAAAGGTGACCGTCATCGGTTCGGGGCATGTTGGGTCGACGGCAGCTTTTTTGATCGCCCAGAAGGAACTGGCGGATGTGGTGCTCATCGATGTAGTCGAAGGCGTGCCGCAGGGCAAGGCTCTCGACATGTACGAGGCCTCGCCCATTCAGGGTTATGATGTATCCATTCGGGGATCCAACGATTATCAGGATACGGCCGGATCCGATCTTGTTATCGTGACGGCCGGTGTGGCCCGGAAACCTGGCATGAGCAGGGATGACCTGCTTTCAACAAATGTGAAGATCGTGGCGGATGTGGTCGAGAGGGCTGTAAAGTATTCTCCTGACTGCATCCTTCTCATTGTGACCAACCCCCTGGATGCCATGGTGTACACGGCCAAACAGGTATCAGGATTTCCCCGTTCGCGGGTCATTGGTATGGCTGGCGTGCTGGATTCTGCACGCATGCGCTCATTCATTGCCGAAGCCCTGGACGTATCGATCGAGGATGTATCGGCATTTGTGCTTGGCGGACATGGGGACACGATGGTTCCGTTGCCGCGGTATTCGACGGTTTCAGGCATCCCAATTACGGAGCTGATGAGCAGCGAACAAATCCGTGAGATCTGTGAGCATACAGCTTCCGGTGGTGCAGAGATCGTGCGTCTGCTGAAGACAGGCTCGGCCTTCTATGCACCTGGGGCAGCCGTTGTGGAAATGGCCGAGGCCATCTTGAAAGACAAGAAACGCATCTTGCCATGTGCAGCCTATCTGCAGGGGGAATATGGCGTGCAGGGCTATTTCATGGGGGTGCCATGCAAGCTTGGTGGCAGTGGCATGGAAGGCATCATTGAACTTGATCTGAATGAGGAAGAGCGTGCAGCTTTGCAACGCTCTCTAGCATCCGTCCAGCGCTTGGTCGAACAGGTGGATGCACTGGAGCATTTCTGAGCCGGATGCCGGATGCTGCACATGGAGGCGTGATTGAACATTCATGAATATCAGGCGAAGTCACTGCTGAAGCAGGCAGGTATTGCCGTGCCTGACGGCTTGGCGGCGCGCAATGTCGATGAAGCCGTGGAGGCTGCCGGGAGGCTGGGACTACCCGTGGTGGTCAAGGCTCAGATCCATGCCGGTGGCAGGGGTAAGGCTGGGGGTGTGCGCATGTGCCGGAGACTGGAAGAGGTCAGCCAGGCTGCCTCAGACCTTCTGGGCCATGTGCTGGTTACAGCCCAGACTGGAAGCGAGGGGAAGACGGTTCACCTGCTTTATCTTGAACGCTGTCAGTCCATCGTCCGCGAACTGTATCTGAGTTTGTTGATTGACCGGGAGGCTGAGGCGGTGGCGCTGGTTGCCAGCACGGATGGGGGGACGGACATTGAAGAGGTCGCAAAGATCCATCCTGAACGCATCCTTACACGTCCACTGTTCAATGGTCCGTCCGATGTCACGCCTGACCTCAGTGACTTCCTGTCACTGCCGGCCTTGGATGTGGAGCGACTGGTGGAAATGTTGTATCAGCTGTTCATCGACAAGGACTGCAGCCTGATCGAGCTGAATCCATTGGCCGTGAATGATCAGGGTGAACTTGTGGCCTTGGATGCCAAGATCGTGTTTGATGACAATGCGCTGTTCCGTCATCCGGAACTTGAGGCCATGCGTGATCCGCTAGAAGAAGATCCCAGGGAGCGTGAGGCGCGTGAATTCGGTTTGAATTACATTGCCCTGGATGGACGGATCGGCTGCATGGTCAATGGTGCCGGGCTAGCTATGGCCACCATGGATATCATTCAGCTCAAGGGGGATCGGCCTGCGAACTTCCTGGATGTCGGTGGCGGCGTGACGGAACAAGCTGTGGCTGAGGCATTCCGTTTACTGTTGGGCGATACTCATGTCCGATCCATACTGGTGAACATCTTCGGTGGCATTGTCCGTTGCGATATCATAGCTCGGGGCTTGCTGGATGCTGTAAAGACGCATCCAATGCGCGTGCCTGTGGTCATGCGGCTGGTTGGCACCAATGAGCAGGAAGGACGCCAGCTAGTGAAACAGGCGGGCTTGGATGTTCGTTGGGCCGGTAATCTGGATGAGGCTGCCGAAATGGCCGTTGCCGCAGCCCGGGAAGGGGATCCATCATGAGGTCTTTGCTGAATGCGGGCACTCGCGTGATTTGTCAGGGCTTCACGGGACGCCAGGGCACCTTTCATTGCGAACAGATGATCGCATACGGAACGAGGCTTGTTGCAGGTGTTACCCCTGGAAAAGGTGGGCGCATGCATTTGGGGCGGCCGGTGTTTGATAGCGTCGCGGAGGCAGTCCAGGAAACGCAGGCCGAAGCCTCGGTCATTTTCGTGCCACCTCCTTTTGCAGCCGAGGCCATTATTGAGGCCGCAGAGGCTGGGATTCGTTTGATCGTCTGCATCACTGAAGGCATCCCAGTGCTGGACATGATCCGGGTCAAGGCTCATCTACGTGGCATGAACCGGCCTCCGGTGTTGATTGGTCCCAACTGTCCGGGAATCATCACGCCCGGCGAGGCCAAGATTGGTATCATGCCCGGCCATATTCACCGGCCGGGATGTGTCGGCGTGGTTTCACGATCAGGAACGTTGACCTATGAGGCAGTGGCGCAATTGAGTGCTGTGGGTCTTGGACAGAGCGGATGTATTGGCATTGGCGGTGATCCGATTCATGGCATGGATTTCATTGATGCTCTGGCCGGATTTGAGCAGGATGAGTCCACGCGTGGTATTGTCATGATTGGTGAGATTGGTGGAAGTGACGAGGAAAAAGCCGCGGCATATATTCGGCGCCAGGTTTCCAAGCCCGTGGTTGCCTTCATCGCCGGAGCAACAGCTCCCCAGGGCAAGCGCATGGGACATGCTGGCGCGATCATTTCCGGCGGGAAGGGAACAGCTGAGGCTAAGTTTGCGGCTTTGGAGTCGGCTGGCGTGACAGTCGAACGCAATCCGACTCTTCTGGCTCATCGCATGCTTGAATTGCTGGAATCCTGATGCATCGATTTCGTCAACCGGAACCGGTGGAGGAGGAACTCAACCGGTTGATTCCGCGGCTTGGACGCCTGCACGTTCGCCAGCGCCTGGGAATAGAGCATGACCATGCGGTTGATATTTTTGGCCATGGTCGGTGGATTCACCCCGAGAACTGGTTTTCCGCACACCGGGTTGCTTCCTGGCTCATGCACATGATGGGACTTGCACAAGTCGGCAAGCGTCACGCACGCCGGTTTCGGTGTCATCAGCGGGACATTGTGCTCGAGAGACTCCCTCTGGCCTGCGATGGCTTGCGTCTTCTGCATCTGACCGATTTACATCTTGATGTGGCTGATGATCTGGTTGAGTCGCTGATCAACGCCCTTCAAGGCGTTGATGCCGATATTGCTGTGCTTACAGGAGACTATCGCATTCGGACCTATGGCCCCATTGATCGTGCCATGCAGGCTATGCAGGAGCTTCGGCCCCATCTGCCGGAAAGGGTGTATGCAGTATTGGGCAATCATGATTGTCTGGCCATGGTTCCGTACCTCGAACGCATGAACATTCACGTTCTGCTGAACGAGGAAGCCGAAGTGGAATCTGGTCTCTTTCTGGCAGGCGTCGATGATCCGCATTACTACCGAGTGGACAATCTGGCCAAGGCTCTTGAGCATGTGCCGCGCGACGCCCCGGTTATCCTGCTTTCTCATTCCCCCGAGATTTATCGCCTGGCTGCTCATGCCGATATCGATCTCATGTTGTGTGGTCATACTCATGGCGGGCAAGTATGTCTGCCTGGCGGGATTGCCGTGGTGTATGATTGCGAATGTCCAAGGCGCTATTGCAGGGGCGCATGGAGCCATGGGCTCCTGCAGGGCTACACATCCTCGGGGTGTGGAACGTCCATTCTCGACGTGCGCTTTTTCTGTCCTCCCGAAATCGTCGTACATCGCCTGCGCTGCAGTTCATCATCCTCCGCGATGACAAGCGCTGAAGACCGGCCCTAGCGATCAAACAGTGTCGTTCTATTATGGGCTCCATGAAAGACCCATCGACAGCATGCCAAACGGATGTTTGAAAAGATGGCTGGTTCGCTGATTGTAAGTCATGGGTAGGTTGCCTAGAACAAAATGTCTGTAAATGCGACCATGTCCATAGATATTCCATCCCTTGGTCAATTGCCAGCTTAGATAGATATCCAGTTGGTCCTGGGAGCGATAATCGGGCTTCCCTGCAACCGGAGAGTATCCCGATCTTGTGATGTTGGTATGGGCATAATCGCCAAGCAATTTCAGGTTCCGGGAAAGCTGCCAGTCCAAGCCAAGCTGTAGCAGAACGTGTGTTTCTCTCCACGGGGATTTTTGCGGGGCAATCGGCGGGACGAAGAAGAGGTTGATCAACGGATCATCGGATTGCATTCGGGCTTCAACCTTGTATCGGCGTAGCTCACCGCTTAAATGAAGCCAAACATCCTTGTTGACCTTCCACGCGCTTCGCAGGGCAGCTTCCCATGCCTGATCCTTGCCTGTAAGTGTTCCAAATGGTCGGCCTTTGCGTCTGATGACTGTACCGCCGAATTGGAAAGCATAGAAGTCAAATGCCTTTGCTTGGTGTCGGAGGTAACCGAGCTCGCCTGCGATGCGCAAGCCACTTTCCTTGTGAATCAAGTATTGTAGGCGCAGATCGTGCATGAATGCGTCCGTATTGATGTTTCTGGGCTCGGTGGCGCGTGTCACCTTTTCCTGCATGAGCCCAAATGCATAACGAAGATTCAGATTCCAAGGCAGCCCGTAGTGGATGCCAATGGACTCCATCGTAAAGCGATCGAGGGAGGAAGAAGTGGAGAGTTTTCCAGTATAATTTGTCAGATCGAGACGTGGAGAAAAATAGTCGAGTTGCCCCCATAATTCGGTTTCGCCAGCCTTGATCGCTGAGGCCACTGGGCGCTGCAGTTCCATCTCGGCCATGCATGGTGATGAAAACAACAGAAAAGCCATGGTGAATAGAATGGTCAAACGGGCATTACGAAGCATGATGCTACCTCTTGATCAAAGGTTGATGTTTTTCAAGCCACTGGCTGAGAAAGGCGAGGCAACGCCTATTCAGGCGTATGCATGTCTCCTCGCTGTCTGATTCAGTGTAGCAGCGAAGTTCAGGAGCGTTCCCTGATGGGCGGATATGCACGATGTTACCCGTCGCTAGGGTAAGACGGACACCATCGGTGGTATCGATGGCTACAATGTCACCGAATGCATCATGCAGCAATGCCCGTGCTGCAGCTAGATTGGCCTCGTCATCATCTGTCAGCATGGGCTCAAGCAATTGATGTGCGTTTTCCGTGGGGAAATCCTTCAGACGGTCACTGAAGGTATAACGCTTGGGAAGCAGCTTATCCAATCCGCTAATCGGGCAGTTCATCTGTTCAGACAGAGACAGAATGGCTAAAGGAACGATGATGGCATCCCTGGTGGGTAGCGCAGGCAATAGGTGCCCATTGACCGTCAACTCGCTTTGCTGCAGAAAGCCGCCATTAGCCTCATAACCTACGATTGCGCTCATGCCTTCATGTTCGGCTTGTTGCATGCCTGCAATGACATAGGGGGATCCAATGCGTGTCCGTATGACGCGGTCGAACCAGCCACAACGCTCGACGGCCGTGTTACTGCTCACCGGCGTAACGACGCAACGGGCGCCAAGAACCCTGGCACACAAAATGCCGATGATGTCACCTCGCAACCATCGTCCATGCTCATCCGAGACGAGAGGCCGGTCGCCATCCCCGTCCGCAGAGACAATGCTATCGAGCTGATACTCCCTGCACCAATGGTGGGCTAGGCTGACATCTTCATCCCTGATGGCTTCAGTATCAACTGGAATGAACACTTCCGATCGCCCAAGCGGGATGACCTCAGCACCCAGACGTTCGAGAACCTCGCCAAGAATATCGCGGGAGACAGTGGAGTGTTCA
>RFGS01000037.1 GCA_003695905.1 Zetaproteobacteria bacterium
AGGCATCCGATGCGCTGGCTGAACGGGAATGTCAGGGCAAGGTCCGCGACGGGCACGGGGATCTTCATCTGCGCAATCTGGTGCTGTTCGGAGATCGACCAAGGGCGTTTGACTGCATTGAGTTCAATGATGAATTCCGCTGCATCGATGTGCTCAACGATGTCGCCTTCCTAGTCATGGATTGCGAGGCACAGAACATCATGGGGGCAGGGTACCGGTTTCTCTCCCGTTATCTGGAACATACAGGTGACCATGCGGGGCTGGGGCTACTGCCCCTTTTCCTGTTCTACAGAGCCACAGTACGTGCCAAGGTAGCTTGCCTGCAGGCCGATCAACAACAGCAACGGTGCTCCCTCATCGACGAGGCAAGAGCGTATTTCATGCTCGCCTCAAGCTACATCGAACAGCCCACACCCAGATGCTATGCCGTCGGCGGCCTGTCCGGCAGTGGCAAGAGCCATTTGGCAATCAAGGCATGTGACCGGCGCAGAACCGTCGTCATTCGTTCGGACGCCACCCGGAAGCGCCTGGCCAAAACCAGAGCCGATCTCCCACTGTACGGTGAACGGATGACGGAGCTGACCTACCAGCAAATGATAGAGGATGCAGTGATGGCCGCGCGTGCAGGCTTCGACGTGGTTATGGATGCGACTTTTTTGGAACGAGCATGGAGGGATTTGGCACGAGAACGTTTCCGCCAGCATGGTCTTCCCTTGCAGTTTTTCTGGCTCGATCTACCTGAAGACACCTTGAGGAAACGCATCGAGCAGCGCATGGCGGCAAGGAGGGATGTTTCCGATGCAGACCTATCTGTTCTGGACATGCAACTAGAGCGATACAGTCGCCCCGAAGAAAGCGACATCCGTTTTCTGCATAGCAGCGACGCTTGGCCGGGAACGGAGCAAGATCGCTAGAGCAGCTCTGCCGCCTTGGCCGCCAACCTGGACCGTTCACTGGCCATCAAGGCAATGAGGCCGGCATGTTCCCAGCCCGCAAACTGCGTGGCCACATGCGTCAAGCCATTGGTATGCGCGCTCAGATACGGGGTGTCGATCTGCGCATTGTTGCCGAGAATGATGATCTTCGAATCCTCGCCCATACGCGTGACAAGCGTTTTCATCTGATGCGGCGTCAGATTCTGAGCTTCGTCGACGATCAGCCAGGTTTTCGTGAATGATCGCCCGCGGACAAAGGACAGCGAGGCGATCTCGATACGGTACTGTGCAAGGGCAGCCTGAAGGTTGTCCACCCCCTCGCTGAGCAGAAACTTGAGATTATCTGTGATCGCCCCCATCCAGGGCTCCATCTTCTCTCTTTCCGTTCCAGGCAAAAATCCAATATCCTGCCCCATGGGCACTGTTGCCCTTGTTACCACGATGCGGTCATACAATCCCACTTCCAGCGTCTGGTGCAGACCACACGCAAGCGCGAGCAGCGTTTTACCCGAGCCAGCAAGACCCATCATGAGCACCAGGTCAAGATCGGCGTCCATCAGCAGATTCATGGCCATGTTCTGTTCAAGATTCCGCGCCACGATACCCCAAACGGCATGGCGCTCATGCCGGTAGGAATGGATATCATGCAGATGGACAATGCGCCCTTCGTCAATCCCGGTCACGCGCATGGCGATCTCGCGCTCTCCCGGCAGGATGACGAAGCTGTTCAGGAACGGCATCTTCATAGACTGGGGCCAGCGCACCGCGAAGTGATTGCCCTGATCATGCTCAAGAACCTGCATGTCTTCGGCCATCGCATTCCATTGCTTCTCGTCCAGACGCACCCAGCCGCTGGGAATCACTGACAAGTCCTCAACGACGCGGTCTGACCGATAGTCCTCTGCAGAAAGCCCCAGCGCACGCGCCTTGACGCGCAGGTTGATGTCTTTCGTGACCAGAATGACCCTGCGCTCAGGATGATTCCTGCACATGGCCATGGTCACGGCAAGAATCCTGTTGTCACCGGATGCGCGGCTGAGCGGCTCGGGCAACAAATCCAGGCCCTGCTCGCTCATCTCGAAAAAGAGATGTCCACCACCGGGCAGAGGGCAGCCCTCCCGTAAATCACCGCAGTGCTCACTGAGATCATCGAGCTGCCTGGACACCTCGCGCACATTGCGCGCAAGTTCGTCAACACCCCGCTTGACCTTGTCCATTTCCTCGAGAACAGCAATGGGAAGAACAACGTCATGCTCGTCGAAATGCTGCAAGGCACTCGGATCGTGAATCAGCACATTGGTGTCCAGCACATAGATCTTGCGTTCTGTTTCCATTGTCAATTCAGCCTCCCCGGGGCATGATTGCCCGTGAACGATGCTGCCTTGCCCATGGGCGAAAAAGAACCCCTGAAAAGGTGCTTGACAGCCGATGCGTGCTTGGCATGATTCGCCTCGTTCTTCGCGGGTATAGCTCAGTTGGTAGAGCGCAACCTTGCCAAGGTTGAGGTCACCGGTTCGAGACCGGTTACCCGCTCCAGTTCGGGGGCCTTGAGCCCCCTTTTTTGATTCGCGGTCGTGGCAGGGTGGCCAAGTGGTAAGGCAGAGGTCTGCAAAACCTCCATCGCGGGTTCGATTCCCGCCCCTGCCTCCAACCCCTCCCAATTCAGTTGAATTGTTCCTTCCTCTACGCGCGCGATCCATAGAGCAATACGTCGCACCGACCATAGCATCGAGACAGAGGGGCGGAAGGGATGGTGCTGCGGATAGAACCGCGGTCGTGGAATCAGATGACAAGACGAACCAGATCCTGCCGGTCGATCAGCCCCCGCTTGGCCAGGGTCAGGGCATGCTCAACCTTCGGAACCATGCCAGCTTTGACCGCCACCTGTTCAAGCTCATGTCCGACCAGGCCGTCGTGAATGGCCCGACGTACCTCGTCACTGACCTCAAGAAACTCATAGACCATGATCCGCCCGATGAACCCGGTCTCCCCGCACCGCTGACACCCACGTGCCTCGTAAAGGTGAGATGGCACGCCAAGACCCGCCCCGCGAAGAATCATGGCCGTCTCCTCGTCGACATCGACCTGTTGGCGGCAATCCGGGCAGAGTCGCTTGACCAGATTCTGGCTAATCACGCCGATCAACGCCGGTGCAAGCAGGTATGCGGGTATACCCAGGTCGACAAGACGGATGATCGTATCAACGGCCGTGTTCGTATGCAGCGTGGACAACATCAAATGGCCAGTCAGCGCGGCCTGAATGCCGATTTCCGCCGTTTCTTGGTCTCGCATCTCGCCGACCATGATCACATCGGGATCATGGCGTAGAACATTGCGCAGGATGCGCGAGAATGTAAGTCCAATCTTTGCATTCACCTGGATCTGATTGGCGCCCGGAATCTGTGACTCAACGGGATCCTCGATGGTCAGGATGTGTAAGGGACGATCAATGATGGATCTTAGCAGCGCAAACAACGTCGTGGATTTCCCGCTGCCGGTCGGGCCTGTGGCCAGGATCAGACCGAAGGGCTTGGTCATCAGGCTGCCAAGACGCCTGGCGTCCTCCTCCCTCAAGCCAAGGGAGGCAAGGTCCATGGCCATTTCCTTGTTCAGTACGCGCATGACCATGGATTCTCCATAGGCATTGGGAATGCAGGAGACGCGAAAATCCTTGCACATATCCCGGTAGCGTACCGACATGCGCCCATCCTGGGGCAGACGGTGAACGGTCACATCCATGCCTGCGAGAATCTTGATGCGGGCAATGACTTTTCTTTCATTCATCTTGTCCAGGCTCGTCTCGTGCCGTAGCTCACCATTGATCCGATAGGCCACATCCGTTCTCGCGGGCTGGGGAAGAATATGAATGTCAGATGCGTTCCGCCGCAGGCCTTCAAGGATTAGATGATTCACGAGCCTGACAATGGGCGGCGCCTTGGATGCCTTAAGCGCCAGCTCATCGAGTTCCGGCTCCTCACTATCCTCTTCGTCATGCCGCAAGCGCTCGATTTCGAGACGTTCATCCCCACCGGAAACGTCAAAATGCTCTTCAATGTACTTGCGGATCTGGGAGGGAACGGCGATGACCTGGCGCAGATGCTTTTGGGTCCTGAAACGAATCGCATCATAGGCCTCGATGTTCAGTGGATCGGCCATGGCCACGGTCAGACTATGTTCATCCACGTCGATGGGCAGCACCTGATAACGCTTGATCAGGTCTTGCTCAAGCTCCGCCGCTGCAGCTGGATTGATCGGGTAGTCGTCAAGGTCAATGAATGGCAGATGGAACTTGACCGAAAGAGCCGAGGCCAGTTTCTCCTCGGTAATCAGACCCATTTCGATCAGAATTTCACCCAGTTTCTTGGAATGACGCTTTTGCTGTTCGGCCAGAGCCTTTTCAAGGTCCTCGGGCGTAATGCGTCCCATCTCGACCAGCAGTTCGCCCAGCTTGATCTGTTGCCGGTGCTGTCGGACTAGGCTTTCCTCCAGCTCTTTTTCATCAAGATGGCCATGCTCGAGCAGGATGTGACCCAGCGGAACCTGGCTTTCCCGCTGACGTTCCAGGGCATGTTCAACCTCCTGGGCCGAAGCGAGCTTCTTTTCGACGAGCAGATGACCCAAAGGCTGCGCGCTTTCGATGGCCACCACGCCGGGATGATAGAAGTAGATATGCTCGTAGATGTCGTCGCCATAGGCTGGAAAGGCGTGGAAACCGGCCGGATTCATCTCGTTTTCCCGAATCCAGACCAGAAAGATATCATTGGTCACGGTAGTCACGCGCACCTTGATCAGGTTAGCCAGCTTTGGAACCCTGACTTCCCGGCCCTCCTCCCTGAGAAAACCGACATAGGCCAGCTTGCCGGCATCCACGGCAATGTGCTTCCCGTCATCCGTCTGCAGATCAAGCACCTTCAGCAGGGGGGAAAAGGCAGTCAGCCAGCCGCTCTCCTTCTTCCCGTCCAGCCAGGCCACGGTAACATGTATCGAAAACGGTTTCTTCTTCCCCTTGCTAGCCTTTGCTGCCAACTTCCACCTCCGAAGCCATTCTTACCCCAAACCGACGTGTTTTCCAAGACTTCGTGATACGGCGCACAGCATCCAGATACGAGCACAACCACACTTGCCGAACCCGTGAACATGGAGGGAGAAACCATGAGCGAATTAGACGTACTGCTGCCAGCGCTGATCCTGGGCACTTTTTTCATCGGTCAGATACTTCTCGACTAGGAGGCATTTGGCAGCTGGCCAAGCGCATGGCACGGTTCGCCCATGACAGAAACCGGCTTCCCCTACAGTGCCGCTAAACATGCACGCATCCTGATCCTTGGCTCCATGCCGGGCAGACTCTCCCTGGCCAGGAGACAGTATTATGCCCATCCAAAAAACGCCTTCTGGCCAATCATGAGCCGGCTACTGGGCATCCCCGCCGAGGCAAGCTACGAAACCAGGCTAGAGAACCTGCGAAAGGCTGGGATAGCCTTATGGGATGTCGCCCACCAATGTGCAAGGAAGGGCAGCATGGACCATAACATCCGCTTGGACAGCGTCATCGCCAACGACTTTGCCAGCTTTTTCAGGAGCCATCCGCAGATCGGCCATCTTTTTTTCAATGGTAGAAAGGCGGCGGAACTGTATCGCCGGCTCGTCCTTCCCGGGCTACCACCGGCCCTACAGCACATCCCTGCAACCGTATTGCCGTCAACAAGCCCTGCCCATGCCCGACTGAACCTCGAACAAAAGATTTTGGCCTGGTCTGTAATTCTTAAACCGCTTGAAACAGCGCATGGCCGTCCCTATGAAGCGCCTGCATCCCAGATTCAGCCATCTTCATGAAAGGAGTGTCCATGATCGGCAAGGAAACGCTGAACTTCCAGACTGAAGTTACCCGTCTTCTGGACTTGATGATCCATTCCCTGTATTCGAACAAGGAGATTTTCCTGCGGGAACTCATCTCCAATGCATCGGACGCCGCGGACAAACTGCGTTTCGAAGCTGCTACGGATGACGCCCTGTACGAAGGTGATGCGGACCTGCATGTGTTCGTCGATGTGGACAAAAAGGCTCGGACGATCACCGTTCGCGACAACGGCATCGGCATGAGCCGTGAAGAGGTCATCGAACATATCGGCACCATTGCCCGTTCCGGAACCAGGTCCTTCATCGAACATTTGACAGGCGACAGGGAAAAGGATGCTCATCTGATCGGTCAGTTTGGCGTGGGCTTCTACTCGGCATTCCTTGTCGCCGAACGGGTGGTGCTGACCACGCGGCGCGCCGGCCTGACGCCGGAGCATGGCGTTCGTTGGGAATCCAA
>RFGS01000038.1 GCA_003695905.1 Zetaproteobacteria bacterium
GCAGCATGAAAGACCTTCAGAATCCCCGGGTCCGTCAGCACGTCCCAGACTGGTGACAGGTCTGCAATGGCCAGCGGGTCGATGATCCAGCAACGGCTGTTGCCATAGATCTGCAACAGTGCAAATTCAGGGAAATAAGTGTGCTCCCGGTGGAACTCCGTGTCCACACACAAGACATCCGAGTTTTTCATGGCCTCAACGGCTGCATGCAACTTGCTGCTGCTGTCGATCAGCTGATAACGGGACATGGAGCAAGGCTAGCGGGGAACGAACATGTTTGCAGCCATGTTGCCACGTGCTGCCCGCGTCGGGATCTTAGTTGACAAAATACCCGAGAAGTATGGCAAAAAACATTGAAAAACATGGAAAAGTAATGGATGCATATTGCATGTCTAACGCCACTCTTCACGCTTGACGAACTTGTTTATCGACGCTAGCAAGCGCATCTTCATGGGGAATTTGAACTTCAAGATCAAACCAATACTAACTGCTGGCGTTTTTTTCTCCCGGCGCGTATTGCTCGCGTTAATGGCCATCTCCTTTGCGCTGGCTTGCTGGGGCGGCTATCAGAGCTGGGTGGCCGTGGATCGCAACCGCCAAATGGCCATGCTGCAGCATGAACTGGAACATGACCGCAGTGAGATCCAGCGGCTCCATGACGCCCTGGACATCGAGCAGCAGAAGGTTGCCCTTTTGGCCTCACGGTTGGGCCTTGTTCAGGCTAGGCTTGCGCGGCTTGATGTGCTGGGACAACAGCTTGTTGAATCAGCCCGTCTTGATGAGCGTGAATTCGATTTTGGTCGCTTGCCGTCCATTGGTGGGCCGAAGCCCGTGACGTTTTCCCATTCATACAGCCAAGACTATCTGACTGGAATGCTGGATCAGGTCGAGGGGAAGGTTGAAGTACTGGATGCTGATCTGAGTGTGTTGGATTTTCTGCTGACCCAAAAGCAGACCAAGGAGCAGGCTCGGCCGCATCTTTGGCCGACTCAGGGGGGCTGGATTAGCTCGCGCTTTGGATTGCGCGCCGATCCATTCACTGGGCTTCCGGCTCCGCACAAGGGTGTGGATATCGCTAACGCTGCTGGCGCCCCAGTGCTGGCTGCGGCCCGGGGTGTGGTGGTGTTTGCCGGCAAGATGACTGATTTCGGGTACATGGTGGATGTTGATCATGGTTATGGCTTCGTCACCCGTTACGGCCATTTGTCCGAACTGAACGTTCACCCTGGGGATATCCTCGAGGAGGGGGCGGTGCTTGGCAAGATTGGCACTTCCGGGCGTTCGACAGGGCCACACCTGCATTTCGAGGTTCACCGATATGGCCAAGCTGTTGATCCTGCGCCTTTTCTCTCCTCACGCGGTTGATCGTTTATAACCCACTCATTGCAGGTTGCTGAACGAAAATTCCATACCTTCTTTATGTGTTTTGACTTGCCTGCGGGACAAAGGATGTCTAAACTTGATTCATCCAGTCTGAGAACAAGGAGGTTGGGATGAAACGTTTGCTTTATGCTCTTGTGGCCTGTTTGGTGCTTGCGCTTCCGGCCCAGGCACAGGATTTCGAACCCTATGTGGGATTTGGTCTGGGTGCCTTTGGCGTTGAATTGAAGGAGAGCCCGAACATCAATCAGAAGAACACCGTCTTCGGCGGCTACGGTAAGCTTGGAGTGGATATCAACGATTATGTGGCTGCGGAACTGCGCATCGGTGCCACCGGTACCGGCACGACGACCTATCCTGCTGCGGTATTTGGAACAGGCGTGCCTGTTGACATCAAGCTGCAATCTTCCTATTTCCTTTCCTATCTGGCCAAGTTGAAGCTTCCCGTGAATCCCGATCTCCGTTTCTATGGCTTGCTTGGCGGCACGACGGCCAAGTTCAAGACAACCGCCGCAGTCCTCGGAGCGGCGGCCAGCATCAGCAAGACCAAGACCGGCTTCAGTTACGGTGGTGGTGTTGAATGGCGTCTCGATGATCAGTTGACGCTAGGAGCGGAATGGGCCCAGTACTGGACAGATGTCAACCTGACAAATGTTGATCAGGCGCGCATCTGGGGTGCTGTGGGATCATTGACTGCATCCTTCTAAAAAGCTTGAGGAGCTTATTGTCCATTTACAGCGGAGGCCATCTGGCCTCCGCTCGTGCTTTCATTGTGACGGGAAGGGGTGAGAACGTTTGAGCCTTGAACAGATCCATGCTTGGCTTTGGCTGTTGATGGGCGCTTTCCTCTGGCTGGTTGCGCTACGGGCGGTAATCACGCTGAAGGATGCCTGGTTTGATCGTGACTGGCGCTCGGCTGTGTGGGCCATTGTGGGCTTTGTCGGGGCGTTGCTGGCAGGCGCCATCGTGATGGCCATGGGCATGGATGGTCCGCTTTTCTCGGACTAAAAAAATGTGCACGCGCATGGGCAATCCCTGGCCTTGTCTGCATCGTTGGTTTCAGCTCAGCAGGGAGGCATAGATGTCATACTGGGCCCGGTCGAAGCAGACAAAGTGAAGATCCACTTCCAGTCCAAAACGGGAAAGAAACGACCTGCAGGTCTCCACGGCAATCTCAGCGGCCCGCTTTTTGGGGAAGCGGTAAGCTCCCGTGGAAATGGCTGGAAAGGCAATGGAATGGATATCGTGAGGTGCACACAGATGCAGGCAGTTTGTGTAGCACTGGACAAGCAGTGCAGCCTCGTCATGCTCGCCACCGCGCCAGATGGGACCCACAGTATGAATGATCCATCGGGCAGCAAGGCCGAATCCAGGCGTGATGCGGGCCTGCCCCGTCGGACAGGGTGCAAGGGGCCTGCAATATTCGGCCAGCATAGGGCCTGCCCGCCTGTGGATGGCTCCATCAACGCCACCTCCACCCATCAGGCTGCTGTTGGCCGCATTGACAATGGCATCTGTGTTCATGTCTGTGATGTCGCCTTGAATGACACGCATGTTCGCCTCCTCTGGTCTCCACCCTTATTCTAGTGCACGATAGCCCCTATGTCCGGACGGGAGTTTGAATACATCCGACGCTGTTTTGCTGCCAGGGCCCC
>RFGS01000039.1 GCA_003695905.1 Zetaproteobacteria bacterium
CTGTGGCGGGCAAGATGCAGGGCGACAGGACTGGTCTTCCTCGGGATGGCGGCTAGGCTTGGCAACGGAGGCGGGGCAATCATCGGTCGATCATGTTTTCCATGCGGACATGGCGTCTGTACGCCAAAGGCCTGGAATCAGGAAGATCGAAGGCATGCCAAAGACCCCGGAACGAGGCTGGTGGCTTTAAGGATGCTTTTTCTGATGTGCTCGATGTATAATTGCCGATTGTTGGAGGTGGCCGCATGTTTCATGGCACGATCACGGCACTGGTAACACCGTTTCATGCAGGCGAGGTCGACGAGGACGTCCTGCGTGCCCATATCGAGCGTCAGATCGAGGCCGGTGTGGACGGCTTGGTGCCTGTCGGCACCACGGGTGAGGCCGCAACCTTGTCCCATGAAGAGCATAAGCGCGTCATTGCCATTACTGTTGAACAGACCGCCGGTAGGGTTCCGGTCATCGCTGGAACTGGCAGTAACAATACGGCTGAATCGATTGAGCTTACGAAGGCCGCTAAGGCCCTGGGGGCCGATGCCGCCCTGCTGATTTCTCCTTATTACAACAAGCCGACGCAGGAAGGCATTTATGAGCATTATCGGGCGGTGGCCGAGGCCGTTCACCTGCCGCAGATCATTTACAATGTGCCGGGGCGTACAAATTCCAATATCACACCCGATACGGTTGGTCGGCTTTCAGCTATTCCGAATATTGTTGGCATCAAGGATGCCACGGCTGACTTGGCCCAGCTTGCAGCCAGCATGGAGGCTGCCGAAGGTCGAATGGAATTCTATTCCGGCGATGATGCGACGGTGCTGCCGTTCCTTGTTATGGGGGGGCAGGGCGTCATATCGGTCGTGTCCAACGTGACACCACGTACGATGCATGCCCTCACGCAGGCTGCTCGCATGGGGGATTGGGAACAGGCCCGTTGTTTGCAGTTTGCCATGCGGCGTTTGATCGAAGCATTGTTCATTCAGTCCAATCCCATTCCCATCAAGGCCGCCTGCTGGATGCTGGGATGGATGGAGAATGAATTGCGTCTTCCGTTGACGCCTCTGACCTCAGAAGCCATGGAAAGGCTGCGGCAGGCCATGGAGTCCTTCGATTCGGGCCTGGAACGACTGGAGCTTGTCCGCACGTAAGCGCCTCCTTTCCTATCGGTGGCTGAGGTATTACCTCAGGCGCCTGCTACATTCCGTGGCCTATTTCCTAGCGAGCCTGGCGGCCATGGCTCTGTTTGTGCTCGTGTTGATGGTCTCTGAAGCCATCATCTACGAGTTGAGCGGAGAGTCGGTTTCCATCTGGGCCATGGTTATTGCCGGCGTTTCGGCGGCATTCGGGTTTGCTCCGGTCGTGAACTGGCTGCATCGATGGATGGATCGTCTGCTTTTCCCTCAGCACCTGAACGTGGCTTCTGCGATCCGTCATCTTGGTGCAGATGATCTGGCCGATCTGTCGATTGAAAACATCGAAATCACCCTGCTTGAGCGCATCTGCAAGGTCAGCCGTCGACGATATGCGGCGCTCGACGAGCGGCATGTTGCCGATGGAAAGGTGTTCGTTTATCCGGCGGATGCTCCTCCGGTGCCGGATCATCCCTCTGAATCGGGTCCGCAGGGCGATTACGAGGTATGCATGAAGTTGCGGGATGATGAAAGCCCCATCTATCTGTTGCTTGGCCCCCGAGAGGATGAGTGGCCCCTTGATGCCGAGGAGCGTAGAAGCTTGGAAGGGCTTGCCCGATTCGCATCCATCACGTTGGAACATGCCCGTCTGACGCGCCAGCAGGCCCGTGAGGCCCGTCTGGACTCTATTTCGCGCATCGCTCAACAGTTGCATTCCCATGACCTGAAGAATCGATTGCACGACCTTGCCTTCCTGGCACATCATCTGGAATCGGGCAAACTTGACGATGACGATGTTCGTCGGCTGGTTCTGGCCATCGGACGAGTGACAGGTCGCATGAGGGCGCTCATGGACCGCATGGCGGATCCCAATGCCCCAGTAGAGGTGCATCCGGTGCCCCTTGACCTGAACCAGCTCGTCGAAAAGAGCGTGCATGAGCGATTGTGGCCCGAGGGGGTCCGTGTGGAAACACGGCTGGGCAGGCTTCCTCCCGCAGCCGGAGATGAGGAATTGCTTCGGGGGGTATTGCATAATTTGTATGACAATGCAGTACAGGCCATGAATTCGCAGGGGGTATTGACCATCGAAACCGGCCTGGTTGAGGAGGATAACGTCAGCATGGCTTGCGTCCGCGTCAGCGATACCGGGTGCGGCATCGATCCGGATTTTCTCAGGCATCGCCTGTTCGAGCTTTTTGGCACGAACAAGGCCCAAGGCTTGGGTGTGGGACTGTACCTTAGCCGGCGCATCATGCGGGCCCACGGCGGGGATATCGTGGCAGAAAGCCCGGGACCCGGTCAGGGAGCCACGTTCACGATCCGGCTTCCGTTGTGGGCGATGGAGCAGGGTTTCCGGGAGGATGAGGAGAAGGAGGCAGCATGAGCATCATGGATGGTGAGGGCATGCAGCAGACGATCCTGGTGGTTGATGACAACGAAATCAATCGCCTGAATCTGAAACTGTTGCTCAAGGATGGCTATCGGGTCCTGGAGGCAGGAGATCTGGCTTCGGCCGATGAAATGCTGGGCAAGCATCGCGTGGATCTCGTCGTGCTCGATCTTGCTCTGCCACCGGAACCGGACAACCCGGAAATGGGGCTGAATTATCTTGCACGATTGCGCGAGGAAAGCCCCGATACGCCTGTTGTGGTCATCACCGGCCATGACGAGCGAGCCTACGCGACGCGGGCCCGGAAAATGGGGGCTCTGGACTTTTTCGGCAAGCCGTTCGATCCCGATGAGGTTCGGGAAACCATTGACCGAGCCATGCAAACCCGGCTGGAACAGCTCAAGGAGCAGGAACTCAAGCGGTTGTTGGATGCCCAACTGAACCACGAGATCCTCGGTTCTTCCAAGGCCATGCAGGAACTCCGGCGCATGATCGAACAGGTGGCGCCAGCTCCATCGACTGTGCTGATTCGGGGGGAAACGGGAACGGGCAAGGAGCTCGTGGCCCGGCGTTTGCATGCAGCCAGTCCGCGCAGGGATGGGCCGTTCATCGCCATCAATTGCGCTGCCATCAGCGCAGAGCATCTTGAGGCAGAATTGTTCGGTTATGAAAAAGGGGCATTTGCCGGGGCTACGAAGCGCAAGCTTGGATGGTTCGAGCTGGCCAGCGGGGGGACGCTGTTTCTGGATGAGGTTGCTGGTCTCCCGCTGCCAGTACAAGCCAAGCTGCTGCGTGCCATTGAGTCGGCTGAGTTCAGCCGGCTGGGGGGAGAGGCGACCATCCACTCCGATGTCCGGTTGATTTGCTCAACGAGGGAAAATCTCGAACAAAGGGTTAGCGAAGGCAGCTTTCGGGATGACCTTTATTACCGTATCCGCGTTGTCGAGATTATCGCTCCTCCGTTGCGGGAGCACATGGAGGATCTGCCTGAAATTGCCCGGGCCCTGCTGGCCCGCAAGGCCATGGAGTGCGGCAAGGTAGGCCTGCGGCTTGGCCGGCAAGCACTTGAGGCCATGATGCGTTATAACTGGCCTGGAAATGTTCGGGAACTGGAGAACGTTATCGAGCGTGCTGTCGTGCTTGCCCAGAGCGAGGTCATTGAGGCTTTGCCCTCGCTGAGCGCGCCGCGCGTTCAGCAGCAAGATGATCTTCTGCAGCAGTGGTTCGATCAATTGCCGGACTCCGGCATTCGCGCCGAAAAGGCTGTAGCCGAATTTGAACGACGTCTCGTGTTGACAGCCTTGCAGCGCAACCAGAACATCAAGGCACGCGCGGGAAGGTGGCTGGGCTTTGGCGATAGGGCCAAAGACAAGATGCGTTATCTTTGCGAGAAGCATGCGATTGATACCGGGGACCTTGAATGAGGCGGGTTATCTGGCGGCTCCTGTGCGCAGGCTTTTTCCTGATCCCGACCGGATTGCAAGGAGGGGAAGCCCTGCAGGATTATCTTTATTACCGTGATGTGAACATTCCTCCCTATCAGAAACTCAGAGAGTTCTTCGATATGCCGGACAGGCCTGGACGCTATGAGGTTTCCGTTTTTTCTGAGGGCATTGGCCCGCTGACCTTTCGAGTCCTGCGGGTCAAGGGCGAGCATGAGCATTTGATCGTACGCAGGCGGAGCTACAGGCTGGGCAACCATGGCTTTCAGGCGCCGTTCGGGAATCCAGCTGGAGATGATGATCTGATTGTTGAGATTGCCAATTCAAATCCTTTACTGACAGCCAAGGTCTCGGTGTATGTTGTGGAACTCAAGTAAACAGCAAAGCGGATCTGAGGTCAGGCGTTTTTTTGCCGGTGATGCGATGAGACGCGCCTGGGAAATCTTTCTGAGCCCCATCGATCCATCCCGCGATCTGCAGCGGCAGTTTCGCGGACGGTTTGCCCTGACCATGACCAGCCTGGGCGTCCTGTTTCTGGTCAGTTTTTCCGTGGCCAATTTTCAGGTGGGGTTTGTAGCCCTGGCTCTTGCCGACGTGATCCTGGCATGTTGTCTGCTTTTAGCCATCCTGTACATGCACCGTACGGGCAACATCGAGCAGGGCGTGCGCTTCAGCATCGCTGCGTTCCTGCTCTGGTTTGTCGGTACGATACCGATAAGTGTGTTGCCCCTACTTTGGCTGCCTGTGTTCCCCCTGGTGGCTTTTTTCGGCCTTGGTCGTCACGAGGGCCTGCGCTGGTCTCTCGCCTTCCTGTTGGTGATCATGCTCGAATACATGGTTTGTCGAGGCATGGGTATACCGATCGCGAGCGATTTCTTTCTTGCCTCGACGCTTGGTTCCCTGCTGATTGTCATTCTGGGTATCTTGTTCTATCAGCGATTGCTTGAAATGCTGCAGGCTGCGCTCAGTCGGCAGGCCAAGAAGCTTCTGCAAACGCAGCGCATGGAGAGCATTGGTGTGTTGGCTGGTGGTGTGGCACACGATTTCAACAACATGCTCGTCGGCCTCATGGGCAACATCGAGTTGATCATGATGGACCTGGGTCGGGAACATCCGGCCTATCCACAGCTTGAGGGCATGCTTTCATCTGCTCAGCGTGGGGCCTCCCTGGTCAGACAGTTGCTGGATTTTTCCGGACAGGGAGGTTGGGAAGAAGGCCCCATGGAGGTCAATAGGCTGCTGGAAGAAATTCGCCCCGGGCTTGTGGCCCTGCTGGGCTCTGCCGGGCGTTTGCGGTACGACCTCCAGAGCGGACTACCTCCCGTCAACGCAGACCCGCACCAGTTTGAGCAGATGATGGTGAATCTGGTCAACAACGCGGCCGAGGCCGTTGGACCCATGCAGAATCCAGACGTGCTGGTTCGAACAGGCTTGTGGCCAGTACGTCCGGGCCAGGCGCTCATGGATGCTATGGACGCAAGGGATGGACCTTTTCTGTTTATTCAGGTCGTGGACCATGGCCAGGGAATCGATGCCAAGGTGCTGCCGCGAGTGTTTGATCCCTTTTTTACAACAAAAAAGGTCGCATCCGGCCTTGGGTTGGCCGCGTTAGCCGGTTTCGTTCGAAGCCTGCATGGGGCCGTGGATATTGAGACGGCCAGGGGCCGAGGTACGTCGGTCACCATCTGGCTTCCCGTTACCGCGAAGGCAGGAGAGCCCGAATGGGGAGCGCCTTTGGGCGCTCGTGCTAGTGTGCTTATCATCGATGATCGTGCGGATGTGCGTGCTGGCTTGCGGCACATGCTTGATCGTCTGGGCGTGGCGGTGATGGAAGCGGGCAGCGCATTGTCCGCCATGAAGAGGTTGAAGCGCAGGCGCCACAGGATTGATGCCTTGATGCTGGAGGCCACACTGGTGGAGATGCAACAGGGTCTGCTTGAGCAGATACGGCGACTGGATCCCACGGTTCGGCTGATCGTGTACGGCGCTCTGGAGGAACTTGATGGCGTGCATCGGGCCAGAGCCGCTGGCGCGGTGTTTCTGCACACGCCTTTCCGCAGCAAGGATCTCATCACAGTGCTCGCTTTGTCCGCAGTCGGCGACCGGGACGACGAATGATTCGGAAGTGGCTGTTTGCCCTAGCATGGTGCTGGTGCTCCATGCAGCCCGTTGTTGCTGCCGAGGTCGATGATGATGTGATTCGCGTGCAACTGAAATGGCTGCATCAGTTCCAGTTTGCAGGCTTCTACATGGCATTGGAAAAAGGTTTCTATCAGGATGCCGGGCTGAAGGTTCGGCTGTTGGAGGGAGGGCCGGGCAAGAGGCCGATTGAGACATTGCTTGCAGGCCGGGCGGATTATGCGGTCGGTGACAGTGGTTTGCTGCTTTACCGCGCTTCAGGCCGGCCTGTCGTTGCTCTTGCCTGTTTGTTCCAGCATTCACCGCAAGTGATCTACACCCGAGAAGACATCGAAAGCCCAGCAGATCTGCGGGGGCGCAGGGTCATGATGCAGGATGGCTACCTGACGGTCGAGGTGCTTGCACTGCTTTGGGCCTATGGACTGGACCAGGGTGATTTTGTGCGCCAGCCGATTGGAACCATCGATGATCTCATCGAAGGACGCACGGATGCCTTTCCCGGCTACAGCAGCAACGAAGCCTTTGCCTTGCGCCAACAGGGATTCCCCTTTCGCATGTTTGTGCCCAGGGATGCCGGCATCGATTTCTATGGAGATGTGCTGGCGACAACGGAGCGAGAGATCCATGAGCACCCCGAGCGTGCGGCGCTGTTTCGTGCAGCCACGCTGAAGGGATGGTCCTATGCCTTGGAGCATCCCGAGGAAACCGTGGATGTGATACTCAAGCGCTACAACACGCAGCACAAGAGCAGGGAACATCTGCTGTTCGAGGCGCATGCGATCCACCGTCTCATGGAGCCCGAGGTCATTCCCGTTGGTCTGTCCAACGAGGAGCGCTGGAAACTCATTGCCCGCACTTTTGTTGCATCGGGGCTTCCCCAGGCCGGTTCGGTGGCCTGGGATCGCTTCCTGTATCACCCTAGCATCGACTGGTTGTCCATCCTGCGGGAATATCGCGCCCTGATCATCGTGGTGCTGGTTTTCGGCATGGCGTTGCTGCTCGGCATCTATTCCCTGCTGCTCCGGTACAGGGTCAGGCAACGCACGCGCCAGTTGCAGGAAGCCAGCGAAGAGTTCGAGCGCATTCTCAACCGTATGCAGGATGTGTACTACCGAGCCGACGCCGAAGGGCGGCTGCAATGGATATCCGCGTCGGTCCAGGAAAAGCTTGGCTATAGCCGGGAAGAACTCATTCATCAGCCACTGGCCAAGCTCTATGTCGATCCGGATGGAAGAAAGAAGTTCCTGCAGGCTTTGGCTGCCAACGGTGGTCGGCTGGACGATTACCGCATCGAACTTAAGCACAAGGATGGGCGTTGTGTCTGGGCGGAGGTGAGTTCCCAGTTCATTCATGACAGAAAGGGCCGGGTGATTGGCGTCGAGGGCAATGTCCGCGACATATCCCGGCGTGTGGTGGCCGAGGACATGGCGCGCAGGGCTAGAGCAGAGCTGGAGGTCATCTTCGATAACATGCTGGATACGTTCTATCGGGCTGATAACGAGGGCAAGGTGGTCTTTGCCTCTCCATCGGTACGGCAATTGCTGGGTGTGGAGCCTGGAGAGATCCTGGGTACGAGGCTCGATGAATGGTATGCAGATCCTGATGGACGTGAGCAATTCTTGCAGGCCCTGCGGCATAACCATGGCGCGATCACCAATTACGAAACCCGCCTCCGGCGGCGTGATGGTTCTGTGGTCTGGGTTTCAGCCAGTTCGCATTATGTCTATGACGATGATGGGAGCATCATCGGTGTTGAGGGCATGGTACGTGATATTACCGAGCGCAAGCGAGCCGAGGAGGAAAAGTGGCTGTTGATGAACCAGTTTCAGCAGGCCCAGAAGATGGAAAGCGTCGCGTTGCTGGCTGGAGGTATCGCGCACGACTTCAACAATCTGCTCGTTGGTGTGCTGGGCAGTGCCGAGCTGGCTCTGATGGATATCGCGGACCGCCAGCGGCTCAGGGAGCACTTGCAGCAGATCGTGCAATCGGCCCAGCTTGGCTCGGAACTGGTCCGACAGTTGCTGGCTTATGCAGGGCATGGTCGCATTCAGGTGGAGAGACTGGATGGCAACCGTCTGATTCGCGAGATGTCTAATCTGCTTCGAACCGTGGTCGGCGACAGGGCGCATCTTGAGCTGGCACTCAAGGATCGGCCTTGTTGGATGGAGGCAGATGCCAGCCAGGTGCGTCAGGTGGTGTTGAACTTGGTTGGCAATGCGGCCGAGGCTGTTTCAGGACCATCAGCCTGTATCTGGCTACGGTGCGAGCGCGTTCGGCTCAGTGATGAGCAGGCTGGAAGCATGATGCCTTATGATGCCCCTGGCGGCGATTATGTGATGCTGGAAGTGAAGGATAACGGCAGTGGCATCGAGCCAGAGATGCTTGACCGCGTGTTCGATCCATTTTTTACAACCAAGGATAACGGAACGGGTTTGGGACTGTCAGCAGTGATGGGCATCGTGCGACAGAACGGCGGGTGCGTGCATGTTGCAAGCCAACCGGGGAAGGGCTCCTGCTTTCGCGTGTATTTCCCCGCTCTGACACGTTGGTCCCCGAAAGAGGATGGCCCAAGGCGGCAAGGGCTGGTGCCGGAGCTGACCAGGCAGCCATTCAAGGGGCAGGGCTGCATTCTCATTGTCGATGACGAAGCGCCCGTGCGCAGGGTGGCCTCAGCCATGCTGAGTCGCGCAGGATTTGATGCCTTGACGGCCGAAGACGGTGCTCAGGCTCTTGATATGCTCGGGCGGAGGCATGATATCGATCTGGTACTACTGGACCTGAGCATGCCACGCATGGATGGAGCGCAGCTTTTCTCCGAAATTCGCAAGCTTCGTCC